>NZ_JBVVQQ010000003.1:0-229697 GCF_055811135.1 Mesorhizobium sp. WSM4817
GCGGCGAACCAAACGCCTGAACGCCGGAGATTTTGCATAAGCGGGCTGGTCTGCTCCATCATCGACTTTGCCCTCAAGCTTCGGGGTGCCATAGTCGTAATACTGGTAGTTCATGTATTTGTAGGCGTAGTTGTAATCGAACTTGTTCACTGCAAACTTCGACATCGCGGCTCCGACCACATTCGCGCCGGCGGCCCGCAAGCGCTTCAACGCTGTCTTCGCCGACTTGCGCGTGACCTGGTTGGTAGAAATGACCATCAATGTGCCCTCGGCAAGCCGGCTGAGGATGGGCGCATCTGAAAGGCCGACGACCGGCGGGGCATCGATTATGACAAGGTCGAAGCGCTTGCCGAGATTGGTGATGATCAGCGCCATCTTTGGTGAAGAGAGCAGGTCCGCGGGGTTCGGCGGGATCGTTCCGGAAGTCAGGACGGTCACATTGGGATATTTCGTCGCCCTGAAAATGCTTGCCAGATCCTCCTTGCGGACGGTGTTCGTCAAGAGATTGCTCAGGCCAATCGTGTTGTCGAGCCCAAACAGCCGGTGAAGGTTGGGTTTTCGAAGATCGCCGTCGACAATGAGAACCCTGGCACCGAGCGCGGCAAAATCCTGTCCGAGCTTGAACGAGGTGGTCGACTTGCCCTCGGAGGGTTCCGAACTCGTGACCAGCAACGATCGCGGCGCGCCTTCGGCCCCGGAAAACTGAAGCGATGTTCGAAGCGAACGGTAGGCCTCGGACAGTCCTGATTTTGGGTCGGCGATGCTGGCTATGAGTTCCCGGTCATCGACAAGCGGCAGGATGCCGAGCATCGCCAATCCCAGTTCCTTTTCGATCTGCTCAGGATTGGTGAAGGTGTTGTTCAACAACTCGATGATGTAAATAATTGACGCGCTGAGCGCCAGGAAAAGAGCCAGAGCGACCGCAAGATTGATGGTCAATCGTGGAGAATAAGGGCGATTGGGCAGCGTCGCGAAATCGACGATTGCAGCGCTTTGTGTCTTGAGCTCCGAGCTCACGCCAACCTCGTTCAACTTGGCAATCAAATTGTCATATTGCGAGCGGTTCGAATCAACTTCTCGCTTCAAGATTGTGTATTTAATGTTTTTATCGTTGAAGATGACTTGCTGCATCTCCATCTCGGCAAGTTTTGACTTAAGGTCGGCTTCCTTGTTCTGAGCCTCCTGGTATTTCTGCCGCAGTGAATCGGTTATCGTCAAAACGCCGTTGTTATAAAGCCGCTGCAGTTCCTTGATCTGCGCCTGAAGCTGCTGCATCTCTGGAAAACCGGGCTTCAATATACCCAACTTCTGCTGGTACTGGCTGGTCAAATCCGACAGCTTCTCGGTGATTTTCTGCAGACCTTCGCTCTCCAGAACTGGGCCGAGACTCGATCCGCGGCCCTTGTCTATCTGGTCCACCATCCGTCCGGCATCGAGACGTTCCTGGATTGCTGTCGCGAGCGCGGTGTTGAGAGTCTCGATGTTCGACCCTATCAGCGATTTTTCTTCGCCGGTTATCGTGATGCCCGCATCCTTTGCATAGGCGACGAGTTCCTCTTCGGACTTCTGAAGCTTTTGCTTTACCTGCAAGACCTGTTCCTGGATGAATTGCCGCGCCAGGTCGGACGTTTCGCTGGTTTGATCGAGGCGCTGGTCGATAAAACTTTGCGCAACTTGATTGGCTATATCACTTGCATATTTCGGGCTCTGGTCGACAAACGCAATCGACAGCAGGCTTGTGTTCGTGACCAGAGTGACCGTGAGGTCATTCATAACCCGACCTATCGCAATTTCCTCACGTTCCTCCGGGGTTTTCTCCTCTATGGAAGGCGATTTGGAAATTCCGAACGCACGATAGAAAATGTTGCTAGGCGAGAAATTCGGGGTCGGGAACAGGAAGTCCGGCTTTTCGCTAAGCCCCAGTTGGAACACCACGCGCTGCGCCAAAGCCCGGCTCTTCAGCTTTTCCCGAGCGGTTTGAAAGGCGCGCATGTCGCTGGTTTCAGAAACCACCTCAATGTCCTGAAACACCTTGGCGGAAGGAACCAGCACTTCCAATTGCGTTGTCGCCCGATATTTTGGCGTCTGCATCATGGTTACGACGACGCCAGCAACAAGTCCGCCCGCTACCATCATCAGTATCAGCCACCGATACTGGACAGCGTAAAACAACAGTTTGAGTGGATTGAAGCGCTCGTCCTGCTCGGCGTGATCGCGACCATAGGGGTTATAGTTTTGCGCACCGTCATAATACAGGTCGGCAGACAAGGCTTGGCCATGTCCGGGGCCTGCAATTTGATGCTGTCGATTGCGATCGAGCATTGCGTGACAACCTTGGGTTTGTCTCTGGGCTTAATTTTAACCGGCCGTGATTTACAATCCCGGGACGACCGCAATTCTGGCTGCACTCGAGGCGACGCCGAGGGCGTCCTTGAGGTTGTTCATGGCAATTTTCGATTTCGAGGCGAAGACGACAATCTTGTCGCCACCATAGATGCGTGGGTTGCGGCTCTTGCCGGCGCGAATCTGCTCCACATTGTAATTTGCGACCAGAGTATTTTGGCCGACATTGCGATAGACAAAGACCTTTTTCGCATCGCCAACGGCATTGAACCCTCCGGCAAGGGCGATCGCATCGATGAGAGACGAATTGCTCGACACCGGAAAAATACCAGCCTTGGTGACTTCGCCATCGACGGTAATGCGCTGTCCGATCGATTCCTTGACGAAGACCGACACATCGGGCGACTGCAGATAGTTGGCGCCGTAAGCCGTTTCGATTTCCTGCTCCAGCTGACGGACGGTCTTCCCGGCCGCGGTGACGGTTCCGATAAGTGGAAGCGAAATTTGTCCTCCAGCGTCGACTTGAACGGTTCTGTTCAGATTGTCGACCTGGAACACATTCACCTCCAGCACATCATTGGGCGACAAGGGCTGCTCGTTGCCGTTCTGGCTGTTTTGCGCAGGCAGTTCCTTTACGACCTGCAAGGCGCCGCCGCCGGAGAGCGGCGCCGACGATGACGTCAGTTGCAGCGCATCAACCGATGTCGGCGAAGACGATGATGTCGTCGACGAGGCGCTCGTGCAGGCAGACATCGACAGCGAAGCGAGCAAGGCACATATCGCGCCCGTATGATTTTTTGCGAAATGAAACCCGCCCATTACGCTGCCCCCCCCTTCAACAGGCGACCCAATCCTGCAAAGCGACCGACGTTGCCGGGGCCTGGCTTTTTCGAGCGTGCTTTTCCGACCGGCTCGAGGGGCCGGTTCGCCAATATTTCGCCTGGACGTTTCAACACCATATTGCGGGCCTCATCTTCGCCGCATCGCTTCGCCGCCGCGGCGACGGCCTGCGCAAGTCCAGGACGCCGGCGGGTGGCGCCGTGGGTGTCCGAAGCGATAATATCTACCCTACCCTCGTCAATCAGCTTTTCCGAATAGTAAAGCGCCGTGCGTCCAAAAACACCAACAATCGAGTCTCCGGTAAGTTGAATCAGGCAACCCACTGCATTCAATTTCTCAACAACGTCGTAGTTTGCCTTGATCCATGTCAGCCGCTCAGGATGGGTAAGAATCGGAACGAACCCGGCGTTTATGAGGCGCAGAGCGAAATCTTCCAGCCTTGGCGGCAAGACGTGATGCGGCGGCTCGAATAGAAAATAACGCGATCTGTTCAAGGTCGGCACGCTACCCAGCGCCAATTGCTCCGGCAGATCCGGCGCTATATGCACGTCGGCGCCAACGTAAAGAGCAAGCGGTATTTCCGCGTGGCGCAGCGCCTGTTCCAACTCTTGAACCGCGCGGGCAATATTTGCCGATCCGTTTTCGTACATGCCTGGCACGATATGCGGCGTACACGCCATATGGGTCGTTCCGTCGGCCACCGCCAGCCGCGCCATTTCAAGCGATTCAGCAAGACTGGGCGAGCCGTCGTCAAGACCAGGCAAGATGTGGGAATGCAGGTCGATCATTGACGTTTGTGGCCACACTGAAGCAACGTGACGATTTCTCCCGAATAAAAGGTAAATGCGCCACCCGCACGATAGCGAATGACGCATTCGTCAAGTCCATACAATGCGGCAGATGCCAGATTCAAGCTATTCGCTGACAGCGAGCGGTATGGTGAATGAATTCCATCAACACCTCCAGCTCCAGCCAGTGCGCGAAGGCACTGCGGCACCGGCAATACAGCAGAGGGAGTCACACGCCCCTGCTATATTGTCTACTGGGCGGCTTAAGGGCTGACGCCGCCGCCGCCTTTGCCGTCATCCTGCGTTGCAGCAAGGATACCAGCCGCACCTGCCATGCCGCCAAAAATAAAGAGCGGAGTGTTGGACCGGTTGTTGTCGCCCGGGGGAATCTGACCCGTATGCTCGGAACTAACGGCGCCAGCCGTCTGCTCGGAGCCCACAACTTTCAGGCAGATATTATTCTCGACACGAGAAATGTCGAGGCTTGAATTCGCGGGCACATCCAGGTTGCAGCCACCGACATTAACAGAGGCCGCCCCCTTGGCACCGACCACTATGCGGCTGCCGAAATCCAGCGCATTTCCTGCTTTTGCCGGGCCATAGCCGGCGGCTTGCGAAACCATTACGTCGCCATTGGCCTGCCCGATGGAACCAATCGAACTCGCCGCTCCCTGATAGGGTGTCATGCAGGTGCAAGACGCATCCTGAGCGAAAGACGAAACCGGGCCGAAACCGATCGAGGCGACAATTCCGGCCAAAGCAACTTTTACAGTGAGGTTCATTCGTTTCGATCCTTTTTGTCCCGCCGTACCTCGGCCCCGGGCACCAAGGTATTGATCATGCGCGTAACAGCTTTTTGCGTTGATTCCAACATGCTACGCAGGTGCGAGATGATTTTTTGGTTTCTCATGTGTTTCATTGGACACACTCGCTTGCCGGATTTGATTCTACCATTTTCGCGCCGGCCCCCCTATGGAACTTGTCGGAAAGGCAAGTTTATTTGGTGGCGTTTGAGGGCCATCGCGCCGATGCTTTGGTATAGGGATTGTGGACGACTCTGTTTAACGTGGGGCGTTATCGCACATTCTGTCTTTCGTTTTATAACAGGCAGTCGGCGTGAACTATGAGCCTGACAGGCAAGATTTGTAGGTCGAACCTGCCTGCGCCGGCTGTCCGCACAAGATGCCGTTCTCGGCAAGTTTGGCGGCCAAATCCGCGCCATCGGACGTGAGGCATTGCACAACGATGGCATCACCGAACTTCGAGGCGACATTGCCGTCGCAAGGCGTCCCCATGCCGACCGGCTTGCAAGTCAGGGCGAGCCCCTGGTAGTCCCGGCGCGCCGCGTCCGTTACGATGGCACGCAGAGATTGAGGCTTGGTAAACGCCACGCCGCATAGCACAATTTTGCGGTTGCCGACGCGAAGATCATCGACCGCCCGGATGAAAAGCTTGCCATCAAACGGCTCTATCGCGGCTTGTGGCTTTGGCGGTGGGGGGCGACGGGGCGTCCCTTTTTCCACGATGATGGCAAAGAAGCCAACCGCAAACGCCAGGGCAAGGAGTGCCAAAAAGCTTAGTTTGTTGAACGACAAAATCCTCACTCCCGCCGCTGCCAAGCATGTCTCTATCACCTCTGGCGGAGACGTCCGGACGACTTATCGTCGCCTGGCATCCATTTTAATCGAAGAAATTTCGTCAACTGCCCTATCGTGCTTCGCCGGCGGTGCTGTCAAGATATTGGGTCAGCGCGCAAACCAGATGATAAAAGATGCTTGCCGGCACATCGGTCGCCAGCGAGCGGCCTCGCTCGTCGATCCGGTCTATCCACAGGCCGAGCGGCGCCGGATTGATGTGCCAGCGGAACAGGCGGCCGACACGCGCTTCGATCTCGGGCTTGAGGTCGGGGCCGCCCGAACCGTCCAGTGCAATCGCCGCCTTGATTGCTTCCGCCTGCGGCCAACTGCGCGAGACAAGGTCGAGCGGCAAGCCTTGCCGCGAGACGGCGCCATAGGCGAGGCCGGTGGCGCGATTGAGGCCGTTGGCGATGGCCGACGCATAGAGCTTTCTGGCAAAGCCGGCCAGGTCACTCTGGCCGCTGCGCCCGGTGAAGTCGACCAGCAGCGAGGCCCATTCGAAATGGTGGCCGGGTTCCGTCCAGGCACCTTTCTCGCCCTCCGCCGGCCTCCACTCGGCATCGAAATACTCGCCTAGCGTCCAGCTTTCCGGATCGAAGAAATGGCTGCGAAACAGATCGACGATGCGCGCGGCGCGACGAAGATAGGCGAGCTCGCCGGTCGCCTGATGCCAGGCCAGAAAAGCCTCGAGCAGATGCATGTGCGGGTTGGAACGGCGTTCGCCCACGCCGCTCGACGTTTCGAGAAAGCCGGTCATGCGGTGGTCCTCGAGATGCGCGTCGAGGAACGAAAACGTTTCTGCGGCAAGCCGCAATGCATCAGGATTGCCGACCATATGGGCATGCGCCAGCGCCAGCAGCACGCAGGAATGATCATAGGCATCCTCGGCTGCGTCGGCGACCGTGCCGTCGACATTGAGCGTGCGCACCCAGCCGCCATTGTCGGTGCGGCCGTTCCTGGCCATGAATTCGAGGCCGTGGCCGATCAACCGGTCGGCGGGCCCGTCCCAGCCGCGCGCCCTGGCGACAGCGAAGGCGTAGACTTGCCTGGCCATGGTGCGCATGCGCTTGGGCTTCTTCAGCGGTGTGGCGTCAAAGCCGAGCGCCTCGTGAAAACCGCCATGGCGCTCATCGACCCCGACCGTCGACCATAGCGGCACCGTCTCTTCAAACAGCCAGTGGTGCACACGACGGCGCCAGGCGCCGCTTTCGATGACGCGGTCGTCGGCGGGCGTGAACCTGGTTTCCAGCCGGCCGCTCTTTTCGAGCTGCTCGACGATCTTCTTGACGTTCTGGCTGCGGCTGACCGGGGCGACGAAGGTGGCATCGGCGGTCGAGACGATGGCAACGTCCTTCAAGCCAATGGCCGAGAGCAGGCGACTGTCGCTGCGGATGTAGGAGTTCTCGCAGTCGATGGCGACGACATCGCCGACGATGACATTGCCGTCATTGTCGGAGGGGCCGACATCGAGCAGCGATTGCCAGGAACCGAGATCGTTCCAGCGGAAGCCGGCCGGCACCATGGCGATATGGCTGGCGCGCTCCATGATCGCATAGTCGATCGACGTCGACGGAATGGCGGCGTAGAGTTCCAGAGGCATATAGAGACCGGAAAGATCTGACGTCGCCGCCTGATAGGCATTTTCGGTGGCCTTCCAGATTTCGGGCTCGAAAGCCGTGAAGGCGTCGCGCATGGCGCTGGCGCGAAACAGGAAGATGCCGGTGTTCCAGTAGAAGTTGCCGGCCACCAGATAGCTCCGCGCGGTCGCGAGGTCCGGTTTCTCGACGAAACGCGAGACATCGCAGATGCCATCCTTCTCGCCGGCGATCTCGATATAGCCGTAACCGGTTTCGGGGTGGCCGGGCTTGATGCCGAATACCACCAGCCGGCCGGCACGCGCCGCCGCGGTGCCGTTTTCCACGCTCTGCCAGAATTGTCGCGCGGTCGTGATCTCATGATCGGACGGCACCACCAGCACCAGGCTGTCGCCAAATTCGGAGAGGGTTCGCAGGGTCGCCAAGGCGACGGCGGCGGCGGTGTTGCGTCCGGTCGGCTCGAACAAGGGGCCGCCGCCGGAAAGGTCGATGCCGGCGAGATCGGCGTGGACGCGGTCGGCGTGCCGCTCCGAGGCGATCAGGAAGACCGGCGTTTCGCCGTCCGGCCGCGCCGTCAGCCGCCGCAGCGTCTTGACCAGCATCGAGCCATCGCCGGAAAAATCATGGAACTGCTTGGGATTGTCCTCGCGCGACAGCGGCCACAGCCGTGAGCCAATACCGCCGCTCATGACAAAACTGACGATCCGCTCGGTCATGGGGTAACACCTCTGGCATTTTCGAACAAAGCAAGGAGCGCTGCGGCATAGTCTCGGCGGCGCATTTGTTGCCGACTTTGCAGCGCGGCGACACTGTCGCGGGCCAAGCGGGGGCGCCGCCCAGCTTCGAGGAGACGCTGTGCCAGCGCTTTCGCACTATCGGGTGCGAAGAAGAGCGATTCCGGCGCCTGCTCGCGATGCAGTGGAATGTCGGACAGCAGCATCGGCGTGCCCAGCGACTTCGCTTCCTCGACCGTGGTCGACCACCCCTCGAAGTGCGAAGGATTCAGAAGGTAGTCAGCAGCGCCGATCAG
This sequence comes from Mesorhizobium sp. WSM4817, assembly GCF_055811135.1. Taxonomy (NCBI): domain Bacteria; kingdom Pseudomonadati; phylum Pseudomonadota; class Alphaproteobacteria; order Hyphomicrobiales; family Phyllobacteriaceae; genus Mesorhizobium; species Mesorhizobium sp. WSM4817. The sequence continues at coordinate 8,234 of NZ_JBVVQQ010000003.1, forward strand.
GGCGACGACATCGTCATAGGGAATCAAGCCGAGGTGTCGAAAATGGCTTCCAAGTCCATCTGTTTCAGCAAGGCCCATCAGACGCCTGAAAAATGTCGGATCGCGGGGATCCGTGGTGCGGCCGGAGAGGATTACCGGCGGCAAGGAGGCCAGCGCTCCGATCTGGTTTATATGCTTCAATGCCTCTATGACCAGCCTGTGGTTCTTGTGGACCCAGAACTGATTGGGGAGATAGAAGAAACGCCCGAGCAGCCCATGCGCCTGGCGCGCCTCATCGGCACGCGCCAGGATGGCGCCTGGATCGAGATCGATAGCGAAGCGTACGACGGCGGTCTTGTTGCGCGAGGCTGGATAGAATGTTTCGCAGTCCGCCAGCGCATCCCCACTCGAGAGCATTATGGTGCGATTCCCGGACGTCTGCAGGCGGTAGCCGAGATCCCTGCGCCACCAGGCGCTGCGCGGAAAGAGGTGCGGCAGGCGACGGTGCTGGAAATCCGGAATCCAGGAAACAACCGGTATTGGAAACCGGTTGCCGAACCACTGGGCGACTTCAAACACAACATCGATACCTTGCGCAGCGACAAGGTCCGCGAAGGCACGGTCACTTCCGCCAGCGAGTGCGATCAGCCCTCGCCTGCCGAGGCCGGCGCCCGTGACCCGGTTATCAACGATAGCGGGTGCGGCCAACATATGATCGAAGGACGCGCCAATGCTTGAATGCTGCTCGGGTGTGAGAAACAGTTTCGCCTGCACCTTGCCACGCAGCTCGGAGGCGACGACGCTCAGCATGTTGCGTAGATAGGACTCGCCGCCTGACCAAGTTCCGCGGCCGATGAGAGTGAAGCCGACGGTAATCAAGGCGCGGAGCGTCGCAAATGGCCGACCGGCTCGGCGAGAATTTCAGCGCGATACCAATCGACATAGCCAGCAATGCCCCTGCTGAGCGGCACCCGCAACTGAAGCCCATCCGGGACGCCGGATTGATCCGAGATCAGATTGACAGGGTCGCCCCGACGAGATTTTCCAGAAAACGAGAGGCGATGGTTCCCTCCCCAGGCCTCCAGAACCATGCTGGAAATCGTGCTGACGGGTGCAGCAGCGCCCGCACCGCCATTATAGATGGCGAAGCGCGGTTCGCCGGCAGGCAAAATGTGATGGATCAACCGCACAACGTCCGAGATATGGTGCCAATCCCTCATTTCCGTACCCGTGCCGCCAAGCACAATGTCGGTTTCGCCTGCCGCGAGCCTGCCGCAGAGATCCCAGAGCAGTTGCTTGCGCAATCCTTCTCCATAGACCGAAAAGAGGCGAGCCACCGAGACCGGCTGGCCGTATGCGGCACAATACGACCGGCCAAGCTCCTCAACCATTCGCTTGTGATGACCATAAGGTGAGTACGGCTCGAGTGCGGCATCGACGCTGATGGGGCCGAAGTGGCCGCCGCCATAGACGGCGGCGGAGGACGCCAGAACGACTGAGGCATCGGGTGCGTGGCGACGCAGGAAATCGAGGACACAAGCCGCGGAAACGACGCTTTGTTCAAAATCCTTCAGCGGATCGGCAATCGACTGCCCGACGGTAGCGCCGCCTGCCAGATGGTAAACGGCTGCCGGTCGGCCGTGTACGGCCAGAGCCGCGTCCATCGTTTGCGCGGTCACTCCGCCGGAAAAGAATGCGCCGCCGGTCGCCGCCGCGAACCCAGGGGCTTCGCTTCGGCCGAAGCCGAGGACATGATGGCCTTCTCCGGCAAGAAATCGCGATAAATGCAGGCCAATGAAGCCGCCGGCTCCAGTCACCCAAACAGGCCTCGCCTCTTTCAGCTGCGCCACCAGATCAGCCCTTCCCTTGCTTGTAGCAAAGGAAAGAGACCAGGCGCCCAGGCCGGCGGTCCAGCAATGCCGCTGCTCGGGCAACGGCACCGAAAGGCAGTGGAGACAGGGCCGTGCGGACCAGCCCTGACACTGGGCCGAAGACTGCCGCGAGCCTTTCGCGAATTTCGGAAGCCGTCATCGGGTCATAGTTCACAACCGATTGGAAAGAGTTCATTTCGCGATCGATCGTAAGCCCCGCCCCCTGCAACGCAGCGCGGTAGGCCGCCAGCGTGAAAGCGTTCTCCCCGCCGTAGAGGTGATGCAGCGGATGAGAGCGCAGAAATGGTTCCAGCTGTTGCGGCCCGGATATCACATGGTCGCGCAATGACAGGAACGTCGCGCCCTCGCGAGAGAGGCGCGCAACCTCACCGCAGAACGCCGGAAGGTCATGCGCGTGATGCAGCACTTGCCTGGCGACGACCAGGTCATAGCCGGCGGCGGTCAACGGGATAGCCTCGCCGAACGCTTCGATCACATCGATGCGCGTGCCTGTTTTGTCGGCAAGCGTCCGGATTGCGGCGGCACCGACAAGGGCGCTGGGATCGGGCTCGACGGCGGTTACCGACCAGCCCTCGCGCGCCAGGGCATAGGAGAGGATGCCATTGCCGGCGCCAAGGTCGAGAGCACGGCCGACCTTGCGCGGGATCATGCTGCGAACCGCATCGAACTCTGCGCTTTCATGATAGCGCTGCGCGGCCACGACCGGATCGTCGAAATAGGCGGCGCGGGCGAGCTCGTTCATCGAAGGCTCGCTCATGCACCAGCGGACGGCGTCTTCCCAAGTCATGGCCGCTTCAGGCATCGAGAGAAACCATATGCTGGATCAATCCCCGTGGTTTTCCGGCAACAACTGCGTGAGGCGGCACATTCTTTGTCACAACGATCTCGCTCTCCCGTCGATATCTCGGATACGCCCACAACAGCCGCCATCAATGCTCAGCTCGACGAGCGCGACAACGCTTTCGCGTCACAGGCTTGCATGCTTTCCCGTCCGTCATTCAAGGCAGGTTGTTTCCGGCGCTCGTGAGACGTAATACGCTGCCCATCGCCTCAAAGCGGCACATCGTCGATCACACTTCGGCCAGGACGTTATTCCAGCGAACAGCTACGCTACCGTCTGTTGCCTCGTCAAGTTCAGATCACGAGAATTCGAATCGCGCGAATTTCGTCCGCGCAAAACGCCCTTGCACCCCTTATCTGCATTGAGTCTCCGCCGAGCGCCTGTCTCGAGGATTGCCTCGGGCCGGCGTATAAACCAGCCCTGCGAACATCGGGAGCAACGCTTTCTGTTCCAGTCGGCGCCGGGTTCGATCGAGGGACGGCCGATGCCGCTGTGGACGGCGAGTGTTCGACGCTCGGTTGCTATCCGTGCTATCAAAAACCGGTCGGGACCCGGCCAGCTCGAAATTGACAGCTTGCAAATCGGTCGCGGCTGTCTTTTGCTCGCGCGACAGTTGTCCCGTTGAATGGTTGGCGAACGGATGAACAAAATCGATCGGCGACGGCCGGAGTCCGACGCGGACGCCACCGTAAATGCCGCGCGGCTTGGAACGCGGTTGCGCCTCGCCCGCCAGACGCGGGGCATGACGCTGAAGACGCTGGCGACAGCTGCGCACTGCTCTGAGAGCCTTTTGTCCAAGATCGAGAACGGCAAGGCTTCGCCATCGCTGCCGATGCTTCACCGCCTGGTCGAGGCTCTGGAGACCAATATCGGCTGGATGTTCGAACAGGTCGACGACGACGAGGCGATCGTGTTCCGCGCCGGCGCGCGGCCGTTGATCTCGCTCGACGCACTGAGGCGCGGCGAGGGTATCTCGCTCGAACGCATCATTCCATATTCGCCCGGACACCTGCTGCAGTGCAACATCCATCATATCGAGGCAGACGGCGAGAGCGAAGGTCCCATCCAGCATGTCGGCGAGGAAGTCGGCTACGTGCTTGCCGGCCGGATCAAGCTGATCGTCGATGGCAAGAGCCATGATCTCGCCACCGGCGATGCGTTCGTATTCAGGTCGGAGCTACCGCACCATTACCGCAACATCGGCAAGGAGAGAGCCAGCATTTTTTGGGTCAACACACCGGCGACCTTCTGACGGGCGCTGAAAGATCAAATCCGTTGACAAATATTCAAGTCTCTTGAATGTTTGCCTTGTGCCTGTAGCACCAACGGCCAGCCTGACAGGTTTGGCCCGCAAGCAAGGGGAACCGTAAATGCGTCCGTTCAAACTTCTCTTCCGTTGCGCCGCCGTCTTGGCCATCTGCTCGACGGCGATGGGATCGGCGTTCGCCGATACGTTCGCTCTCGTCAACATCAACCAGCAGGCCCTGTTCTTCAACCAGATCAACGAGGGCGCGCAGAAGGCGGCCGACGCCGCCGGCGCCAAGCTGGTCATCTTCAATGCCAACAACGTGCCGAGCGCGCAAAACGACGCGATCGAGAACTACATCACACAAAAGGTCGACGGCATCATTCTGGTCGCCATCGACGTCAATGGCGTCAAGCCTGCAATCACCGCCGCGAAGGCGGCCGGCATCCCGGTGATCGCCATCGACGCGCAGATTCCCGACGGCGACAACGTTGCGTTCATCGGCGTCGACAACGCCAAGGCCGGCGAGGATATCGGCAAATTCTACGCCGACTATGTGAAGTCGGAGATGGGCGGCACTGCCAAGATCGGCATTGTCGGCGCGCTCAATTCGTTCATCCAGAACCAGCGGCTCGACGGTTTCAAGAAGGCGGTCACCGACAGCGGCCTGGCGATCACCTTCCTCGACACGGTCGACGGCCAGAATGTCCAGGAGACCGCAATGAGCGCTTCGGAAAATTTGATGACCGCCAATCCGGACATGACGACGCTCTATGCGACCGGCGAGCCGGCGTTGCTCGGTGCTGTTTCGGCCGTAACCAGCCAAGGCCGCACCGGCGACGTCAAGGTGTTCGGCTGGGACCTGACCAAGCAGGTCGTTCAGGGCATCGACGATGGTTGGGTGGTGGCAGTCGTCCAGCAGGACCCGGCCGGCGAAGGCAAGGCCGCTGTCGAATCATTGGTCAAGCTCAAGAAGGGCGAAACGGTCGAGCCGATCATCAATATTCCGGTGACGATCGTGACCAAGGACAACGTCGAACAGTACCGCGCGATGTTTCAGTAGACTGCATCGATGACCCGTCCGCGGCGCCGCGAAGGGCTACGCCGCGGACGCTTGCAATCCCGTGGGATCCAAGATGAGCAGTGGCGAGACCTATCGGGTGCGGATGAGCGGCGTCTCAAAGCGCTACAATGCCATTCAGACGCTCGATGACGTGTCGCTGGTGCTGAGGCCGGGCGAGGTCCTGGGGCTGGTTGGCGACAATGGCGCCGGGAAGTCGACGTTGAGCAAGGTGCTGTCGGGAGCGGTGGTTCCCGATGCCGGCACGATCGAGATCGATGGAACGCCGGTGACCTTCACTTCGCCGGCGGACGCGCGTGCGGCGCGCGTCGAGATGGTCTATCAGGATCTGTCGCTCTGCGACACGGTCGACGTCGCCGGCAATCTCTTTCTCGGCCGCGAGCCGCGCCGCCGCATCGCCGGCATTTCCTTTCTCGACAAGAAGCGCATGCATGAGCAAACGCGCCAGATGCTCGACCGTCTCGGCATCGTTATCGCCGACACGCGGCTCAAGGTCGAAAACCTGTCCGGCGGACAGCGACAGTCGATCGCGATCGGCCGCGCCGCCTCGTTCGAGCCGTCCGTGCTGATTATGGATGAGCCGACGGCGGCGCTCGCCGTCGCCGAGGTCGAGGCTGTGCTGGACCTGATCCGCACCGTCAGCGCCCGCGGCGTCAGTGTCATCCTGATCACCCACCGGCTTCAGGATCTGTTCCTCGTATGCGACCGCATTCAGGTCATGTACGAAGGACGCAACGTCGCCGAGCGACTGATCGGCGAAACCAATATCGAGGATGTCGTCAACCTGATCGTGGGCCGCAAGTTCAACGCTCGTTCGGCCACCAACGCCTATCGCGATGGAGCGCCAGCATGAGCGAAGCGACTTCGACTCGCTCCGCGCAGTCTCGAAGGGTCCGCGCAGGCACATGGCGAGATGCGGTGCTCGCCAACGGCAGCGTCGTGTCGATCGCGCTGTTCTTTCTTATCGTTAGCGTCATCTTTTCGGTGGCGACGGACGCCTTTCTGACGGCGCCCAATCTGCTGAACATCCTGCGGCAGTCGGCACCGCTGCTGATAGTCGCCGCAGCGATGACCTTCGTCATCACCACCGGCGGCATCGATCTTTCGGTCGGCTCCGTGCTGGCGCTGGTGGCAACGTTGTCGGCGACATTGCTGCAGTTGGGCCTGCCATGGCCGCTGGTCATCCTCGCCATGCTTGCGCTGGGAGCCTTGCTTGGCGCGGTGCAGGGCTATTTCGTCGCTTATGAGGGCATCCCGGCCTTCATCGTCACGCTTGCCGGGCTTTCGGTGATCCGTGGCGTGGCGCTGCTGATCACCGGCGGCTACTCGATCCCCATCGAGCCGGGCAGCCCTTTCACGGTGCTGGGCCGCGCCTGGCTGCTTGGCGTGCCGGCGCCGGCGCTGATCGCGCTGGCGATCCTGGCGATCGCCTATACCGCCTTCAACGAGACGCCGTTCGGCCGCTACGTGACCGGCATCGGCGCCAACGCCGAAGCGGTCAGGCGCGCCGGCGTGAACACGCGGCTGGCGACGCTTTTCGTTTACGTGATTTCCGCCGCCGCGGCAGCTCTTGCGGGGATCATCATTGCTGCCCGGCTCGGATCCGGATCGTCGAATGCCGGACAAGGATTTGAACTCGAAGTGATCGCTGCCGTCGTGCTTGGCGGCACCAGCCTGTTCGGCGGCCGCGGAACGATCGTCGGCACCGTTCTCGGCGCGCTTACCGTGGCCGTCATCGGCAATGGCCTGATCCTGGCGCATCTGTCGCCTTTCCTGACGCCGATCGTCACCGGAACGATCATCCTGATCGCCATCTGGCTGAACTTCCGCCTGTTCCGCGGCGCCGTGCGGAGCCGTTGAGCCCATGAGTGATCTTTTCGATGACGCGGCTCCCAGGCAGAGGCTGGCGATCGGAGTCGAAACCGGTCATGTGATGACCGTGCTCGGCCCCGTTCCGGTCGAAGAAATGGGCGTCACGCTGATGCACGAGCACATCTTGCTCGACGGTGCGCGCAGCTGGAAATGTCCCTGTCATCCCGACGACATGGCGCTCGCCGAGCAGCCGGTGAACATTGAGATCATCGGCGAATTGCGCATGAACCCTTACGTCAATCGCGACAATGTTTCGCTCGATGACAGTGACTTGGCGCTGTCTGAGCTGCAACGCTATCGCGCGCTCGGCGGCCACACCGTCGTCGACGCGACCAATATCGGCATCGGCCGCGAGCCGGAAAAGCTCGCCCGTATCAGCCGCATGTCCGGCCTGAAGATCGTCATGGGCACCGGCTTCTATCTGGAGTACACCCATCCCGAATGGCTGAAGGCGATGGATGTCGACGCGGTGACCGAGTTCATCGTCAACGACGTCGGCGGTGGCGAGACGCAGCCGCCGATCCTGGCCGGCCTGATCGGCGAGATCGGCGTCAGCAAGGATTTTACATCGGAGGAACGAAAGTCGTTGCGAGCTTCGGCGCGGGCCTCGCGCATCACCGGCGTGCCGCTGTCGATCCACCTGCCCGGCTGGGAGCGGCTGGCGCACGATGTGCTCGATGTCGTGGAGGCGGAGGGCGCCGATCTTCGCCACACTGTGCTCTGCCACATGAACCCCAGCCACAATGATCTCGACTACCAGACAAGCCTTGCCCGGCGCGGCGCGTTCCTGGAATACGACATGATCGGTATGGACTATTATTATGCCGATCAGGACGCGCAATCGCCCTCCGACGAAGAGAACGCACGGGCAATCGCCACGCTTGTCGAGGCCGGCTTCGGCGATCGCCTGCTCTTGTCGCAGGATGTGTTCCTCAAGATCATGCTGACCCGCTTCGGCGGTTTCGGCTACGGCTACATCCTCAAGCATTTCATACCGCGCCTGAAACGGCATGGCGTCGAGCAGCCAGCCATCGACCGCATGCTGATCGCCAATCCGAAAGCCCTGTTCTCGCGGCAGAATCAAGCCCAGACTTACGGCTGAGACTTACGACGGAGTTCAAATGTCCAAGAAAAAGATCCTGCTTGCCGGTGAATCCTGGGTGTCGACCGCCACCCATATCAAAGGCTTCGACCAGTTTCCGACGGTCACCTACCACACCGGGGCGGACGAATTGCTGACGGCCCTGAAGGCGACCGACTTCGACGTGACCTTCATGCCGGCGCATGAGGCACAGCGCAGCTTTCCGCAAACAATGGAGGCGCTTTCGGCCTATGACGCGGTGGTGCTCTCCGACATCGGCGCCAACACGCTGCTTCTGCATCCCGACACCTGGGTTCACTCCAAGCCCACGCCGAACCGCCTGCGGCTGCTGCGCGATTATGTGCGCGATGGCGGCGGGCTTTTGATGTTCGGCGGCTACTACAGTTTCCAGGGCATCAATGGCGGCGCGCGCTACCGCAAGACGCCTGTCGAGGAGGTGCTGCCGGTCAACTGCCTCGCCTTCGACGACCGCGTCGAGGTGCCGGAAGGGTTTTCGCCTGTCCTGAAAGGCTCCTCGGACCATCCGATCCTAAGGGGTCTCGGTTCGGATTGGCCAGTCCTGCTCGGCTTCAACGAGGTGACGCTGAAAGACTGGGCGGAAGTCCTGGCAACCGTGTCGTCGGATTATGGCTCGCTGCCGCTGCTCGTCACCGGCCACTATGGCAAGGGCCGCACTGTGGCCTGGACATCCGATGTCGGGCCGCATTGGCTGCCACCGGAGTTCATCGCCTGGAATGGCTACAAAACCCTGTTCGAGCAGATGCTGAGCTGGGCGACCGGTGAGAACTGAGCAATGCATATCCATGTCGTCGGCAATGCCTGCGTCGACACAATTTTTCGCGTCGGCCGCTTCCCCGCCGCCGGCGAGACTTTGAACGCCCGCAACTACGCCGACGGCCTCGGCGGCAAGGGAGCAAACCAGGCGGTTGCGGCCGCGCGCACGGGTGCTGCGGTAACGTTTTGGACGGCGCTCGGCAAGGACCGCGCAGGCGCATGGATCAGGAGCCGCCTCGACAGGGAGTTGTCTGACCTCGAGGCGATTGAATTCGACCTGCCAAGCGACCGCTCGACCATCGTCATTGGGGCCGGCGGCGAGAACTTCATCGTCAGCGGCGTCGCCTGCAGCGAGGCGTTCGATCCGATCGCACAAACCGCACTTGCGGGCCGAATCGCGTCTGGCGACATCGTTGTCTGCCAAGGAAACCTGCGAGGCGCCGCGATAGATGCCTGCCTGCGGGCAGCACAGGAAAATGGCGCGCGCACCGTCCTGAATGCCAGCCCTATCGATGCGGCGGCTCTGCCTGACTTCGGCCTGGCGCAGGTGTTGGTGGTGAATCAATCCGAGGCGAAAGCGCTGACCGGCCAGGATGACATGGCAGCCGCCGCCGACGCGCTGGCGGCCAAAGGCGCCGAGACAGTCGTGATCACGCTCGGTGCCGAAGGCTGTCTCGCCCTTGGCCCGGACCAGGGAGGATCGTTTCGTTTGCCGGCACCACGTGTCGAGGCGCTCGACACCAGCGGCGCCGGCGATGTGTTTTGCGGCTGTCTGGCCGGCGGGTTTGCCAAGGCAATGTCGGTTGCCCCGGCGCTGAAGTTCGCGCTCGCGGCTGCCGCAATTGCGGTGACTCGCCCGGGCACATTGATATCCTGTCCTTCCGCGTCTGAAATGGCGGCGCTCATCGATCAAACGGAGCTCTCATGACCCAACTCGGTCAATCAGGCGGCGACGCGCTCGTAGAACTTTTCGGCCGCACCAAGGTGGTGATCGGCGTCGTTCACCTGTCGCCGCTCCCCGGCGCGCCGCGCTATGACGGCGAGGCGGTCGAGGCGATCTATCAGCGCGGTCTTGACGATGCGAGATCTTATCTCGATGGCGGATGCGACGGCGTGATCGTCGAGAATCATGGCGACATCCCGTTTGCCAAACCTGACGATATCGGACCGGAGACAGCGGCCTATATGGCGGTTATTTCCGACCGTATCCGCCGCGAGTTCGGCAAGCCGATCGGCATCAATGTGCTCGCTAACGCCGCGATCCCTGCCCTTGCGATCGCCAGCGCCTCCGGCGCGGGCTTCATCCGCGTCAATCAATGGGCGAATGCCTATGTCGCCAATGAGGGCTTTGTCGAGGGCGAGTCGGGTCGCGCAGCACGCTACCGCGCCAAGCTGCGCGCCAACGGCATCCGCGTTTTCGCCGATGCGCATGTCAAGCACGGCGCGCACGCGATCGTTGCCGACCGCCCGGTGGAGGAACTGGTCAAGGATCTGGTCTTCTTCGACGCCGACGCCATCATTGCGACCGGTCAACGCACCGGGCACGCTGCGGATCTGAGCTATATCAGCATGATCAAAGAGGCCGCCGGCCTGCCGACGCTGGTCGGCAGCGGCGTGACGCCCGACAATGCCAACGATATCCTTGGCATCGTCGATGGGATCATCATCGCCAGTGCGCTGAAGCATGACGGCGTCTGGTGGAACCAGGTCGACCCTGCCCGAGTAAAGACCTTCATGGCCGGGCTGAGGCGATGACAAGCCATTGAGACACGCGTGAATCGAATCTATCGCTTCGCGCGCTTGGGCTTGGTTACGGAAGGGCTGACCTGCAGAGCCCATCCGGCTGCTCGAAGCTGCGGGGCTTCGAATGGAGGCGACGACCGGTTCGCCGCAAACGGCTGGAGGAATCAATCGAGAACCGTCGACGAAGACACGCGGACAACTCGCCCGGGCAAGCGGTTCGTCTGCGATGGCGCGACCGTCTGGCGCCGCTCGGCAACTTATGATTTCCAGGAGCCAGTCGCGCCCTGCCCGGCCGCCCACTTGGGACATTTCGGGTTCGCGGCTTGATCGCCGGCCTGAGATCGGCAACCGATATCGGCAATTGTGCTGACTTATGGCCTCAAATGTCTTACATTGCAGGTGATTGAGAGACGATTGAGATCGGCAAGAATGCTTGAAACACCTACCCGCATTGAGCCGCTGTTTTTTGACGACGCGGTACCGACCGTCCTGGCCGATCTCGCGATCGAGACGCAAAAGGCGGCCGATGAACTCGGACGAGCCCTGCATCCGGAATCGGCTGCCGAACTGGCCGATCTCGTGCGCGTCATGAATTCTTACTATTCGAATTTGATCGAAGGTCACAAAACCCGACCTCGGGACATCGAGAGTGCATTGGCCGGAGCCGAGATTGACCCTGAACGCCGATCTCTCGCCTTGGAGGCCAAGGCGCATGTCGAAGTTCAGAGGATGATTGACGGCCTCGGTTTGCGTGGGGAGTTGCCGAGCCCGACTTCGATCGATTTCATCCGGCGGGTTCATCGCGTCTTCTACGACGAGATGCCGGAGGAATTCCGGTTCGTCGACAAACCCGACGGCACCAGGGCCGAGATCGTGCCTGGCGAGTTCCGGTCGTCTCCAGAGCATGATGTTGTTGTTGGCCGCCATCAGCCGCCATCGTCTGACAGGGTGTTGGCCTTATGGAGCACTTCGAGAAACGGTACGCGATGACCGAAAAGCAGGCCAGCCTGCGTATCATCGCGATTGCGTCAGCTCATCACCGCCTCAACTATATCCACCCTTTTCCAGACGGGAACGGCCGCGTCAGTCGCCTGATGTCTCACGCTATGGCGCTCAAGGCCGGAATCGGCGGCAATGGCCTATGGTCGATATCTCGTGGACTCGCTCGTGGGTTGAAAGATCGCGGCGAATACAAGCGCATGATGGATTACGCAGACAGTCCCAGACAGGGCGACCGCGACGGCCGAGGAAATCTTTCGGAATCAGCACTCAAGGATTTCGTCGAATGGTTCCTGACAGTCGCGCTCGACCAGGTGCGGTTCTCGATCACCATGTTCGACCTCAGACGGCTTGAGGCCCGCTATCGCGCCTTGGTGAAGGATATCGTTGACGACAAACGGGCGCCTGATCTGGTGGCGGCGGTATTGCGGCACGGCAGGCTGCCGCGTGGCGAGGCCAATTTGGTGCTGAAGACATCCGAGCGCACGGCACGGAACACGTTGTCGGAACTCGTCCACCGCGGTTTCCTGAAATCTGATACTCCGAAGGCACCGGTCCGGATCGCTTTTCCTCTCGATTTCAGGGAACGGCTGTTTCCGAATCTCTTCACCGATGCCGAAGTCGATGTCCCAGAACCACCGTCACTGTCTTTCAGGTGAGTGGAATTTCAGGAACCATCCATTTCTATTTGAGGATGACAGTGACGGCCGTGACGATTCGAGGCCTTGGGGTCGTAGGAAGAAAGGCGCGCACCGCGACGACCCGCAGGCCGCAGTCACCTTGTCGTTGATCCAGCCCATTCCGACCGGTACCAGTCGACGAATTTTTTCAGCCCGTCTTCTGTCGAAACGCTCGGCTTGAAGCCGAAATCGCGCTCCAGCGCAGTCATGTCGGCATAGGTCCGCTCGACATCGCTGCTTTGCATCGGCTCGGTGTGGCGGATCGCTTTTACGCCGAGCAGTTTTTCCAGAGCGTCGATGAAATCGCCGAGCCGCACCGGCCGGTTATTGCCGACATTGTAAAGCCTGCTCGGCGGAACTTCAGCCGATGGCGGCCTGTCGAGCACGGCAACGACAGCTCTCACCACGTCGTCGACATAAGTGAAATCCCGCCACATCTCGCCATTGTTGAACACCCGGATCGGCTTGCCTTCGAGCATCGCCTTGGTGAAAATCCAATAGGCCATGTCGGGCCGGCCCCAGGGACCGTAGACGGTGAAAAATCGCAAGCCGGTCTGCGGCACCCCGAAGAGATGGGCGTAGGTGTGGCTCATCAATTCATCGGACTTCTTGGTGGCGGCGTAGAGCGAGACGGGCTTGTCGACCTGATCGGTCTCGCTGAACGGCACCTTGCGGTTGCCGCCATAGACCGAGCTCGACGAGGCATAGACCAGATGCTCGAATGCGGGCTGCGCGCGACAGAATTCGAGCACTTCGAGATGGCCGACGACATTGGAACGGACATAGAGCCTCGGATTGTCGAGTGAATGGCGCACACCCGCCTGAGCGGCGAGATGGACGATCCTGACTATGCCTTGCCCGGCCAAAGCGTCAGCAAGAGCGCCCTGTTCGGCGATGTCGATCTGGTGAAATGAAAAATCCTTGTGGGGCTGCAAGCGGGCGAGACGCCCCTTTTTGAGTGCCAGATCGTAATAGTCGTTCATATTGTCGACGCCGACGACCGCTTCTCCCCTGCTCAAGAGATGATGGCAAACATGGCTGCCGATGAATCCCGCGGCTCCGGTTACAAGTACAGGCAACAAGGTTCTCCATGCATATGCTGGCACACGACCGCGAAATCGAGATCGATTTCGGCAAGGATCATGCCGCAATATCAAAACGCTACATCGGAATGAACGGAACCGACCTAGTCCAATTCGTGCTATAGCCGAAAGCCCCAATGGGCGCTACCGACAAGCTGTGCGGTCGACGAGTCAGCTCGCCTCGCGCAGTGCCTCGGCCGCCTGCAGGTCGACCGACACGAGCTGGCTGACGCCCTGCTCGGCCATGGTCACCCCGAACAGCCGGTTCATGCGGGCCATGGTGATCGGGTTGTGCGTGATGATGACGAAGCGCGTCTCGGTGGTGGCCGCCATTTCGTCCATCAGATTGCAGAAACGCTCGACATTGTGGTCGTCGAGCGGTGCGTCGACCTCATCGAGCACGCAGATCGGCGCGGGATTGGTCAGGAACACGGCAAAGATCAGCGACATCGCCGTCAACGCCTGCTCGCCGCCGGAAAGCAGCGTCATCGTCTGCGGCTTCTTGCCGGGTGGCCGCGCAAGGATTTCGAGACCGGCCTCGAGCGGATCGTCGGACTCGATCAGTTGCAGTTCCGCTGTGCCGCCGCCGAACAGATGCGAAAACAGCCGCTGGAAATGGCCATTGACCACGTCGAAGGCAGCCAGCAGCCGTTCGCGGCCTTCGCGGTTCAGGCTCTGGATCGCCTGCCGCAGCTTGCGGATGGCCTCGATGATGTCCTCGCGTTCTGAAACGATGGTCTCCAGCCGGTCGGACAGCTCCTTCTGCTCTTCCTCGGCGCGCAGATTGACGGCGCCGAGCCGCTCGCGCTCGATCTTCAGCCGGTCGAGCTGACGCTCGATCTCAGTCATCTCCGGCATCGGGCTGTCGGCCTCCAGGCCGGTGTGGCGGATGACCAGATGCGGCGGCGTGTTCAGCGTTTCCTGGATGCGCGCCTCGACCTCGAGCCGTCTTTCATCGGCAGCGGTCAGCCGCTCTTCGGCGCGGACGCGGGTTTCGCGCGCCTCGGCCAGCGACTGGATCGCTGATGTCGCGGCCTTGTCCAGTTCGGACTGCTTGTTTTCCGCTTCCTGCAACCGGTCGCCGGCGGCCTGGCGCAGGCTTTCGGCCTCGGCAAGCTGCGACAGCAAGGCGCGCCGCTTGGCGTCGATCTCGTCGGGTGCGTCGGCCAGCCTTTCGCGTTCGGCCTCGGCCTCGGCCTTGCGTTCGCCGAGTGCGGCGATCTGCGTCGAGGCGTTTTCGGCGCGCTCCAGCCAGTTGCGGCGTTCCGCGCCGATGGCGTCGAGGCGGCGCGAGCGCGCTTCGGCTTCCCGCCTCAAGCCTTCATGGACAGCGCGGGCATCGGCAAGGGTGGCGCGGTCGCGAGCGACGTTGGCGGCCGACTGTTCGAGCTGCAACTGCAGATCACCGAGATCGGGAGCGTTTTGTAGCAGCATCTCGGCCTCGACGAAAGCCGCGGCCGTCTCTTCATGGCTGTCGACGACGCGCGCGCGCGCCTCGTCAAGTGCGGCGCGCCGGCTCGACAGCTCGCCGCCGGCCTTCTCGGCCTCGGCCAGCGCGTTGCGGGCGGCGTCCAGCCCATGCTGGGCATCACGCCCGGCCTGACGGGCGTTGCGCTCGGCCTCGCTCGCCTGGGCAAGCGCCTGCTCGGCATCGGCAAGGGCCTCTTCGGCCTGGCGCAGGATGCGGTTCGCGTGGACCGCCTCGGCGTCGAGCTCGGACAGCCGGTTTTTCTGCGCCAGCCGCTGCGCGGCGGCGGTCGGCGCGTCGGCGCTGGCGGTGAATCCGTCCCAACGCCAGAGCGCCCCTTCGCGGCTGACCAGCCGCTGCCCGGGAGCAAGCTGCGCCTGCAACCGTCTTCCCTCAGCAGTGTCGACGATGCCTATCTGCGCCAATCGGCGGGCGAGTTGAGCCGGCGCGCGGACGACGCTGGCAAGGCTCTTGATGCCTTCGGGCAGAGCGGCGTCACCGGGCTGGACCTCGCTTTGGCCCCAATGCACCGGCGCGCTGCGGTCGAGCGGCACGTCGAGATCTTCGCCAAGGGCGGCGCCCAGCGCCGTCTCGTAGCCGCGCTCGACGCTGATCTGCTCCAGCACGGACGGGAAGAGGTCGCCGCTCGCCGCATTCACGATCTTGGCCAGCGTGCGGGCCTCGGTTTCGATTCGCGCCAGCTCGGCCTTTGCATCCTGAACCGGCGGGCGGGCGGCGCTCTCCGCCGCGCGCGCCTCGGCGACAGCCTGTTCGGCGGCAATCGCCGCGGCTTCGGTTTCCTCGAGCAGCGCAAGCGCCTGTTCAACCAGAAGTTGCTTCTCGGCGGGATCGGCCAGGCCGGCGACCCTGGAGGCGATATCGGACAATTCCCGGTCGACATCGGCGAGCTGGCGGGCGAAACGGTCGCGGCGCTCCGCGGTGTCGCGCAGCGTTCGTTCGATCTGGTTGCGGGAAGCGGCGGCCTCCGCCCGTTCGGCGGTCAGCCCGGCGAGTTTGGCTTCACTGGCGGCAAGCGTCGACGCAGCCTGTTCGACCGCCGCGCGGGTGCTGGCCTCGCGGTCGGCGGCGCCGGCGTTCTCGGTGTTGAGCGCAGCTTCTTCGGCGGCGAGACGCTCAAGAATATTCGCATTGTCGCGGACCATCCGCTCCTCGCGGACGATGTCGCCGTCGAGCTGCTGGAGCCGGCGGTCGAGCTCCAGTTGGCGGGCGCGGATGCGGCCCGCTTCTTCCTCGATCTGCGTCTTGGCGATCGACAGGCGCTGGAAGGCGGCAGCGGCGGCGGCTTCCGCGTCGCGCAGGTCCGGCAACCGATGGGCGCCGATCCCTTGCTCCCTGGCGGCAGCCATCTGGGCGGCGGCGCGGTCGCCGACCAGTGCCGTGGCGATCGCCAGCGCCGAGCGCGCCTCGCCTTCCTGCGTCTTGGCCAGCGTCCAGCGCAGATGCAGCAGCGTCGCTTCAGCCTTGCGGATATCGGCCGACAGGTTCTTGAAGCGCGAGGCCTGGCGAGCCTGGCGCTTCAGGCTTTCGATCTGGCTTTCCAGCTCGCCGACGACATCGTCCAGCCGTTCCAGATTCTGTTCGGCCGCTTTCAGACGCAGTTCCGCCTCGTGGCGACGTGTGTGCAGACCCGAAATGCCGGCCGCCTCTTCCAGCAGCGCGCGACGCGCCTGCGGCTTGGCCTGGATCAGCTCGCCGATGCGGCCCTGCCCGACCATCGAGGGCGAACGGGCGCCGGTCGACTGGTCGGCGAAAAGCAGCTGCACGTCCTTGGCGCGGGCTTCCTTGCCGTTGATGCGGTAGAGCGAACCCGCCTCGCGCTCGATGCGACGCGAAACCTGCAACTCGTCCGCGTCGTTGAAGGCCGAGGGCGCGCTACGGTCGCTGTTGTCGAGGAAAAGCGTGACTTCGGCGGTGTTGCGGGCCGGACGCGTTCCGGAACCGGAAAAGATGACGTCGTCCATGCCGGACGCGCGCATGTTCTTGTACGAGCTTTCGCCCATCACCCAGCGCAGCGCCTCGACAAGGTTCGACTTGCCGCAGCCGTTGGGGCCGACGATGCCGGTCAGGCCGCGTTCGATGACGAACTCACCGGGTTCGACGAACGATTTGAAACCGAGCAGGCGAAGGCGCGAGAATTTCATTCGCGCCGCCCCAAAAGCGGGTTCTGCAAAAGTGTTCCGCGGTTTGGCGACAAGAACTCGCGGCGCAACAAAAAGTTGCGCACGCCGAAGCGCAGCCGCTTCGGCGCTGCCGAGACGTCAGAGCAGAGGGTCGATAATGGCCGAGATTTCCTCAATCGACAGCGCCCCCTTGTAGGTCTTCCCGTTGATAAAGAAGGTCGGCGTCGAGTCGACCTTGAATTCATCGGCGCCGCGCTTCTGGACCGACCTCACATCGTCCAGAAGTTTCTGGTCCGTCAAGCAGGCCTCGAACGACTCCTGTGTAAAACCGGCCATCTTGGAGATTTGCAGCAGGGCGTCCTTGGTATTGGCGACACCTGCCCAGTTCGCCTGCTGCTTGAACAGAACGTCCACCATTGGGAAATAATTGTCCTTGGAGCAGCGCGCCAGCATGAAACCGGCCTCGGCGCTGGGATCGAAGGGGAACTCGCGCAGGATAAGGCGGGCCTTGCCGGTGTCGATGTATTTCGTCTTCAGCGCCGGGAGCGTGGTTTCATGGAAATGCGCGCAGTGCGGGCAGGTCATCGAGGCATATTCGACGATGGCGACCTTCGCGTCGTCCTTGCCGAGCTGCATGTCGGGCAGTGCGCCGGGCTTCAGCAAGGCAGCCATGTCCACCGTGCCCTGGGCCTCAGGCGCCTTGGCCGCGGCCGGAGCGGCCGGCTTTGCCGGATCGGCCGGCTTCATCGCATCGGCGGGGGCCGCAGGCTTCACATCCTCCGCCACGGCTTTCTCGCCCGAGTCGCTGCAGGCGGCGAGCAGAGCCACCGCCGGAATGGCGGCCAGTGACGACAGGAGGTTTCTGCGGGACAGAAGACGGGGCATACGAATCACCTGACAATGGTTGGATTTTGCAATGCAAAGGCTAGAAAAGGCGAGAGTTGGCGCGAATTAAGGCATCGCCGTCCCCATTCCAATCGCCAAAACTTGGCTATGCGATCACGAAAGCGCGAGATTATGTTTTCTTTTGACCGAGAATGGTGGCGCCGAGCCGCTCCAGCGAGGCGCGCAGCCCATCATCCTCGATCATTCCGACAGTGCCTGACAGCTTCACCTTCTCGGCCGCGGTCAGCGGCCGGATGCCTGGTTTAAGCCGGCCTTTGTCAACCGTGACCGGCTTTTGCACGATTCTGATCCGACCGATAGCGTTGAAGCCGAGGAAGGCGTTGACCCGGTTGATGATCTCGCCGGTCTCGTGCTGCAGATGGAGCGCCGCCATGCCTTCGCAGGCGATGACCAGCACCGCCGGCTCGAACGGATCATCTTCATGCATTCGGCGCGGCCACTGGATCTTTTCAGGGCACGAACGGCTGGCAAGCCGCGGCCCGGCAATCTCCTCCCATGACTGGACGAGCCCGATCGACATGCCGGCTCGCTTGCGCAGCACCGGATCGAGGATCTGGGTTGCGAGATCACTCACCGGAACGGGATTGCCGAAGGGCCTTTTCCCTGCCATGTGCGTTCTCCAGTCACGACCTTCACCATGCATCGGTTAGGCCAGTCCTCGATCAATGGCACTGCACGACCAGACCCGCAAGACCGCATCCGGAGACAGCGGCAAAGCCGCATCCGGAGAAAGTGGCGAGATCGCGTCCCGCCTGCTCGCCTGGTACGACGCGCATCATCGCGACTTGCCGTGGCGCATTGCGCCGCGCGAGTTGGCACGCGGCATACGGCCCGATCCCTACCGGGTCTGGCTTTCCGAAGTCATGCTGCAGCAGACCACGGTCGAAGCGGTAAAATCCTATTTCCGGGCCTTTGTCGAGAAATGGCCCGATATCGAGGCGTTGGCCGCTTCAGCGACCGAAGATGTCATGAAGGCCTGGGCCGGACTCGGCTATTATTCCCGCGCGCGCAATCTCAAGGCCTGCGCCAATCTCGTCGCGCGGCAAGGCGGCAGGTTTCCGGATACGCAAGCTGGCTTGAGAGAGCTGCCCGGCATCGGCGCCTACACGGCGGCGGCGATCGCCGCGATCGCCTTCGACCAGCCCGCCGCGGTCGTCGACGGCAATGTCGAGCGGGTGGTTTCCCGGCTGTTTTCGATCGTCACGCCGCTGAGCGAGGCCAAGGGCGACATATGCACCTATGTCGAGCGCATGGTTCCAGCGACCAGGCCGGGCGACTTCGCCCAGGCGATGATGGATCTCGGCGCGATGATCTGCACGCCGCGGCGGCCGCGCTGCGGGCTCTGCCCGCTGCGCGAGGATTGCAGCGCCATTATTTCCGGCGATGCCGAACGCTTCCCTGTCCGCCTGCCGAAGGGCGAGAAACCATTGCGGCGCGGGGCTGCTTTCGTTGCCGTACGCGGCGATGGCGCCATCCTTTTGCGCAAACGTGGGGATCAGGGCCTGCTCGGTGGCATGACCGAAGTGCCGACGACCGGCTGGACCGCGCGGATCGACGGCGGCACCACAGCGGCGGCGGCGCCCTTCCCCGGCAACTGGCGGCCAGCCGGGAAAATTGGCCATGTCTTCACCCATTTCGCGCTCGAACTCGAAATCTTCAAAGCGATGATCGATGTCGCCGCCCCAGCGGGTCATTTCTGGTCGCTGGCCGACGAAATTTCCGGCGAAGCACTGCCCACCGTCATGAAAAAGGTAATCGAAGCAGCGATACCGGGCGCGACGAAGAAGCAGCGCGCACGTTGAATCGCCCACATCGCCCCCATTGAACTGCGTTGAACGAGGACAAGAATGACCGAAATCCGCCACATCGTTTTCGACATCGGCAGAGTGCTGATCCATTACGATCCGAACCTGCCGTTCAGCCGTATCATTCCGGATGCCGAGGAGAGAAAGTGGTTTTTCGACAATGTCTGCACGCATGACTGGAACATCGAGCAGGACCGCGGCCGCAGCTGGGAAGAGGCCGAGGCGTTGCTGATCGCCGAACACCCGGACCACGCCGAAAACATCCGCAACTTCCGCCGCCTCTGGCACGAGATGGTGCCGCACGCTTACGATGACAGCGTCCAGCTCATGGACAAGCTGATCGAGAGTGGCCACGACGTCACCATGCTGACCAATTTTGCGTCCGACACGCTTGCCGAAGCCCGGCAGCGTTTCGACTTCCTCAACCGCCCGCGCGGTGTGACCATTTCGGGCGAGATCGGCATGATCAAGCCGGATCGGGGCATTTACGACCATCACGCGACTGCATTCGGCCTCGAGCCCGCGGCCACGCTGTTCATCGACGACAGCCAGAAGAATGTCGACGGCGCCAAGGCGGCCGGCTGGCAGTCGGTGCTGTTCACTGACGCAAAGACGCTCGCGGCGGACCTCGATCGCCTGGGGGTCAGAGTCGTGTTGCCGGCCTTCTGACTGTACCCCACACGAATGAAGCCGAGCCGCTCCATAAAAGAATAGAATAAAGTTTATACATGGCCTGCCGCCCTTCGGCCATGCAGTGTCTTTGCCTTTCCGGCGGTGGGGCTTCTGAAGATATCCTTCCAGAATACGGTCCCCCAGGGTAAACTGTGGAGCGTCAAAAAAAGGAGTTCAAACGCCCGCCGCGCTCGACATCCCACGCCGAGCGTGCAGGTCCAGCCAGAACGAAAAGCTCGCACCAAACCAGAACGGTGTTGAGGTCTGCTCGTCGCGGAGCTTCGAGTAGTGGGCGTGTGTCCGGCGGACTTCATCCTGATCAAGCCATCGTCCAAGCGTATCCTCGCCGAATGGACCTGATGCCCCTTCCGGGAAAACCCAATCGCGTGTCCGCCGCAGTGTGCTCGTATCCCCAGCTTCCAATGCCAGCTGCTCCGGGGTGGGCGGAAGTTGCAAGGGGAGGAAATGGAACTGACTTACGCACTTGAATTCCCTGTAGCCGAGAGCGCTCAATTTCGTGACGAACTGATCGATGTCACCTAGTTCAACTGAGACATACGCCGGCAGATCGGCACGATCTTGTAACGCTTCGATGCATAGGAAATCGTTACCTTCGATATCGACCTTAAGGTAGAATGGCACACCGCATTGCTCCAAGACCCATCCGAACGTCTGGCAAGGGACCTGGATCCTGTGGTGGGGCAATCCGTTGCGGGATGAAATAGTGCGGTCAAAAGAGTTCCAAACGCTGTGTGCTTCGCATATCCAGAAATCTGAGACGCCGGGTTTTGCCGCGATCCCAATGTTGACGATCTGCAGACATCCGCTTTCCAATTCTTTCCCGAAGCGGCTCACGGCGCCTTTGCAGAGATTTGGATCAGCTTCGATGGCTACGACACGAAAACCTCGGTGGAGGTAATATGCGGTATCATCCCCATTGTTCATTCCGACGTCATAGACCAAGTCAGCCTGCATGATACCTCGTTGTCTACTGAACCTGCATTGTTGTTTGGACCAATCAATCTATCTGGGCCAATTCGAGATCAACGTCCTTGATAACTTTCGGTTCAACTCGACTGTCAATGTAGACCTCGACATGACGACCTAACAGCCGCGGGCGGCATCTGTTCCCATTCACCGGTTGGGGCTGCGTTCGTGGACCGCCCTCTTGTTTATCATTCATTGCTATGGATCTCCAATGCCTGCGCATTTGACAATCGCGATCATGCTGACGGCTTCTGTACTTTCGCACCTCTATGAAAAACGCCGCCGCCAGGCCGAAATCGGCCGCCAGCATCAGCCCTAAAGACCGAAACCGTAACCCACCGACGCACATCAGACCGTTCACAACTTCATTGCTGCACCACCAGTCGCGGAAATGCCGGGAGGTCGAGGTATCCAGTTGCGGAAAGACTTTGTTGAACAAGATGTTGGCGATGTCTCCCCGTCTCCCATGAATGCACGATGACCATGGCCGCCGTGGGAGATAGGATGGGTTCGCTGGCTGGAACGCAAAGCAACGCCCGCCAGCATTACCATCGTGACTGAGTGGCTTGACTGAGTGGCTCGTCCCGAACCGGCGGAAACGGCGCGGCCGGCGGCCCCGGGAATATCGGATGACGCACGCTATTCCCGAGTCGCCCTGCTTTCATCATTGCGGACGCGCTCGGTCCACCAACCGGCCTCTCTCGCGATCTTTTCGAGCGCAGCCGAAAATTCGGGGCCGAATCGCTGCGGATCGTTGTGGGCGAGTGGGCCAGCCGCCAAGGCCAAGCCCAGCCGGTCTCGAAGCGCTCTCAACTTCTGGCGATCGTTCGCCAGCCCCGCAGCAATGAAGCGGTAATCGTCAGGGGTGTGTGCGACCATTTCAGGTAGTCCGAAGGCTCGAATCCAGGATGTTCCTGTCAACTCGCGAAGGGAGTCGCCGGCAAGAGTCAACGCAGGCGTACCTGCCGACAGCGCTTCGCAGACGGTCGTCGCTCCAGTGTAGGGAAAACTATCGAGATAGAGATCGGCGTTTGCCATGATCTCTCTCACTCGCTTCGGCGTCTGAGTCGACAGAAGAACCGCCCGCTCTTCCGAAACACCTGCAGCTTGCAAGCAGCGCAAGAGCCGATCTCGAAAACGGGCAGGCGCGAAATCCATCGACCAGTTGGACGCGAATGGACAGAGTACGAGCATAGACGCCGGTGCATCGCGCAAGATCGCCGCCCAGGTTTCCAGAAGCCTGTCCTCGACCTTGTGCGCCATCGCGCCGCTCACGAGCATCACTGCGTCTCTTGCGATACCGAGGTCCTGCCGGAGCTTTGCGGTTCTTCGAGGGGTCTCTTCGGTGAAGGCATAGGCGCTTTGGAGCGGCCCCTCGATCCAGGCCAGCTGTTCGACGTAATGCCTCTGTGGCTCGCCAGGTTCGGTGGCGCGGCACGACAATGCGAAATCGAAGCTGCGAAATCCACCAGTCGTCGGGCACACCGCGGCGTGCCAGATCTGAACCTCCGCCAGCCGGTGCGCGACAATAGCCGACGTCTTCTCGTAATCGGCGACGTAGCAGCCGGTTACGAAGAGATCCAGTTGCAGCGCTCGGATCGCTGCGACGGATTCGCCTACCGAAAGTCCACTTAGGCAAAGTTCGCGCTCGAAGCGCTTGCCAACGGAGACACCACCAGCCCCCTTGTCCATGCGGATGAGCACCGGTTCGAAGAGACTGCGGTCGATACCGGCGTACATGCCGAGCAGTGCCCAACCTTCGGGATTTGGCAACACATCGCGCACCAGAACACCGAGCCGCAATTTTCCGCTGGATGGGGGGCGACGGCGCGGCATGGCGAGGTGCGCGCCGTGCCGGACCAGCAGGCGCTCGATGCATCGGCTGCGCAGCCGAACAAGATCGCGCAATTCGCCGGCGCCGAAGATGGCGACCGTACTGCGCAACTCGCGTAAGCAACGAGCGGCCAAAGCGTAGATGGCGCTTTCAAGAGGCGCGCGTGCCAAGACGCGGTCGATACTTGAAAGCAAACGCAATAGAAAAGCACGATAGGTTTTACGGGCGCCTGCGGAATGAATATCGGGCGCGCGACCGAGATAGACCGCCGCACCATCCGGAAACCAGAGAAGCGGCGCAGGCAGGCTTTCCAAGTCAGGCGAAAGGGCCAGATAAGCGGGGCGAAACAGGAAAGACAGCAGCCATCCCCGCAATGCCGACGCTTCGGGGCGGTCACGTGGCCGGCCTGTCCAAGAGACTGCACTCACGAAGGCGACCGCTTCTGCGTTCTGGACAGCATGGCCGAGGCCCACGATGACGTCCAGACTACCTTTTTCCGAGGCGAGCAGGACCAGCGCCTTCGCGTCGCATGTTTCGATGAACTCGGCCAATTCCTGGCAAATCGCGGACAGCTCTACCATACCGCCGGCACCTCGATCTGAAACAAGCAACGCTTTGCCCTGCCCGATAAGAGAGCGGAACCTAGGCGACGGCCTCGCCTGCGCCTTCGGCAGAAACGGCGGCGCGTCGATCGCCTCGCGACCTCGAAGCTCCATACTGGTCAGGACGAAGGCTGCGACCGTCGCAGCCGCGCTCATACCGGATGTTTCGGGCACATACACGGAGTGAAACACGAGGTTGGAAGGCTTGCGCCCGGATCGCCGGGGCAGCGCGATCTCGATCTCGCCGGCACCATCGAGCTGTACGGCCGTGTGGATATTGCCGTCCTCGCTGACCGCGAAGAAGTGGCGGAATCCTGGAAGCGGACCGAAAAGCGGTTCGATACAGACGCGAAGGATAAGACCACTTGCCATTTCTGGCGTGCAAAAGGACATCTGGGCTTCGGCTAAGACGTTGCGCGCACCTCCCAATTCCGGCTCGACATGCCAACCTGAGCCTAGAAAGGCACGGCCGGAATCCTCAATTCCGAGGAAAATGCATTCGCCTAGATTAAGGATAGGCGAAATGCTCCGATCGTCAATCACCGACGGACTCAGGTCCAGCAATCCGATTTCGGCGATGCGAAGCAGCGCGCCCGCCGCGTCGGTAGCCGGCTCGAATCCGATTTCGATATCATTAGATAAGACCGAGACCTGGTTTGTGGGCAGTCGCACGACCAAGCTTCGTGTGCTCCCGAGCCAGCCTGAAAACAAGGAACGCCCGTCCTGACGCAACTGCAGCCAGCCGCGCGGCGGAAGTTCTCCGAAAGAAAGAACAACTGCGAACTTTCCCGACGACGCCACCTGAAATCGCATTCTGGCACTTTCGGCGCGCATGGTTGCCCCGCCGTCGTTGTCCGTTTCCCATTCGCTGATGTCGAGTCCAGCGGCAAGCCCTTCCGCGAAAGGAAGCAATCCCGCCGTGCACAAACAAGGCGCGGGCGCGTTGACTCCCTTGGTCGATACCTCCAGGCCAAGAATCCTTGGCGGAGGCGGTTGACGATCGGCCGGTCGCTGGGCTCCGACCCTAGTGGAGACCTCGACCGTGATGCATCGGTCCAACGCCCAAGGGTCGTAGGCGATCGGTACGCGCACGCGTATCGCATCGCTCAGTTGTCCGTGCCAGACAAGCTCCCCGTCGAGCTTGACCTCCGCACAGGACTGACCATTGTCCGCCCCAGCAGCAGGTTCGATTTCGAGCGCGAGGAGCAGCGCTTCCGGCGATGGGTCGATGCGGAACTCAACCAGACTACTGAATCGCGACGAAGACGTGCCGTCAAGCAGATCCGGTACAGGACGTAGGGGTTCGCGCCTATCCCTGAGAACGCCGGTCCAGCGATCGAAAGGTAGGAATTTCGGCCATCGCGATCTTTCCAGCCGAGCGACCGCAGAACGGTCCACCCCTATTTCCTGGCCCGCAGATACTTCACTCGGTGGGTATGTTCGCGAAGGCCTTCGGCTCGTGGCACCCGCTTCTTCGAGAATTTTCCGGGCACGGTGGCCAAGCAGGAATCGCAGCGCCTCCGCTTCATGTGGATCCTCGGTAAAACGCTCGGCGACTTCCGCAAGATCAAACAGCGCGTCGGAGGTGTCGGTTCTGTTGGCAAACTCGCGCGCGAGGTGCGGCATGGCGTCTAGCGCCTGGGCATGGTTATTGCCGCCATGAATGCGATAAGAACCCAGAACCTGCGGCACGTGGTCGGCGCGCCCGAAGAGCGCTGCCGCGCGGATGAGATAACAGTCGGCACTGATGCGCCAGCGCGGTTCAGGCATAGGCAGAACGCGCTCGAGCAAGCGCCGCGAGAACGCGTTGCCCGATGTCGGCGGAGATGAAAAAGCGCCGGTACTGAGCAATTCCGGACGGTTATCACCCGCACTCGATCTGATCGATGCGGCATGCACGCCTGTGCTGTGACCAGCACCGTCGATGGTTTCCAGCCCGAATGTGAGGACGGCGAGATCGTCGCTCCAGTGGTAGAGGATGACATCGATCGCGTCTGGACGAAGCAGATCGTCTGCGTCGACGAAGATCACAATGTTCCCAGTCGATCGGGCGAAGCCGACGTTAAAGGCAGCTGCCTGCCCGCGATTGTCGGTCCTCAGCAGTTCGATTCGACTGCCGTATCCCTCGAGAACCCGGCCGGTGGCATCCGTGGAACCGTCGTCTACCACGATCACTTGGGAGGGCGGGCATGTTTGGCCCAGGATGCTTTCGAGGCAGTCCTGCGTGAAATGTCCATAGTTGTAGCAGGTGACGATCACGCTTACTGTAAGATCCGCAGGTGCTTTCAAACTGGGTGGTCCGCCGTCGCTTCGCCTCTGATCCCTCATTTTTCCTGATCCACTAGCTTGCGCCGTGCCTTGTCGCCCGATGCCCGTCCATGCCTGGCTGCTACGCGCGATCGTCCAGCGTGTCGGACGACCTCGACGGCGCATATCGCGCCGCCGAGCATGCCGGGGCTGCTGGCGCCAACGGCAATGGCGGCCACGACGGCATCCACTTCGATCGTCAGCAGCGGGCCGCGTTTCGCGTCAGAGGGCACGATCGGCAGGCGGAGCGTTTCGAGGCCGCCTATCTGGGTTTCGGCGTACGCATCCCCACACATCAACCGAAGATGCTGCCTCGGTCGAAGCTGGGTTAGCACGGCTACATTCAAGAACTGCGAGTCTTGAGGCAATGGCGGCAACTTGAGGGCAGTGCGATGCACCGCAAACCAGAGCGCCGAATCAAGCACCGGATACCAGTCCGAGGGCGCGACGGTAAAACGCGACAAGGTCCCAGCATCGAAGAAGGATGCCGCAGCTTCGGAAGTCCCCTCATCCGGCTGGATCGCAGGTGAGGCAGGCCTGAAAAGCTGAACGGAACCGAGCGTGAACGGCCAATCGCCTTCCAATCTGCCTTCCAGCACCGGACACGCCTCCCCTTCCGGAAGGTCGACCGTTATCAGATTGTCGGCCCCCAACCAGTAAAGGCAGGTTCGTCCGCCGACAGACAATTTGGCCATGACCGGCTCCGTGTGCGCCGCCCTCATCGTCAAATAAAGTGCCAGCCTCGCCGGTCCAAAACCTGCGGGCACCGGAATGCCTAGCCGGAAGTTGCCGGGCGCCAACAACGCTACCTTTCCGTCGGGGATTAATCCCCGCGCGTCTCGCTCGGGGCCATCCGCATAGGGTCCAGCGTCATGGCGGATGTTTGGGCTAAGGACGGTGCCGCCACGACCGTAAGTGAGCGCATCCACTCGAAGCGAAGCGAGTCGCAGAAAGGGCCATCGGCCGGTTCCCGGATCGGCTCCGAGCCAAAGCTCCACCTTGAGCCGGCCCGATATTCCGGCGATGTCTTGGGAGACCATCACGGAAAAGGATCTCCCGTCTGGGGCCTCGTGGATTTCCATCATCACGCCGTTGACGACAACCTGCAGCACGTCGACGAGCGGAGAGCCGACGTCGTCCGCCAGGCAAAGGCAGAGCGAGTAAGGCGCACGCTCATGCACGGACAATGCCAGAGTTGCGTGCGCACCCGCCATCGCTACGCCATGCCTGTCCGGCCAGTCCCATCCATTGACCAGCATTCCGTCGGCCCGCGAGAATTCAGGCGGCCAACCAGCGTGCGATCGTTTGCGTGAGAATAATAGCTCGTGCGATACGGGAATGCGTGGCGCAACCGGCGGCGCTGCCGGTACGAGAGAAATCTCTAACAGCCGGAAGCAAACCCGTTCGGCCTGCGCGGGAGGCACCCGCATGCTCACGCATGCCGCGTATGCTCCCGGGCCCGAACCGATCGGCGTCCAGCGCAGGAGTAGTTCCTGCGGCAGTGTGAATTCCATCGAGCCGGTTCTATGAAGGTTGAAATCACCGATGGCAACGCCGTTGAGGCGCACTTCGATGCCCCGGACCGGCCCATCGCCGGAAATTTCGAATTCGAACCTTGCCCGCCAGTTCGCGGCGATCTCCGGTAAACGAAAAGCGAGAAAGGCTTCGGGCGCTTCCGGCCTTAATCCGGAAATTTCGCCGAGCGACCACCCCCCGCCGACGATCCGGCGTGCCTTCGGCGACGTGGCGAACGCGACACGCTCTCCAGGGCTGAGACGCGGCCATTTCGCGGGCCCGGCCGCATAGACAAGATCTATCAACTCGGGTTTCAATGCGGCGATGGAATGGGCACCCGCAGCCTGGCCGCCGATTGCCAAGCGCGATGACTCGATCGCTCGCCGTAGCCTATCGCCAAAGGTCATAGTACGGGATGTCAATGCGTCGCCAACCCCTCCAGCCACGTCCCTCATGATCCGTGTCAACGAGCGATCCGGGCTTTCGAGCGTGACCTGCAACAGCAGCCGCCTGAGGCCGAGGCGAAATCGCTCCGCAAGGGGGGGCGGCATGAATTGCGCCAACTTCGGCAGGATGCCTCGCCAAGCCCGCGCACGCTGCACCTGAAGCTTTGGGAGCAGGTAAGGCTCGGCGCCGAGGACCCGAAAGTAGCCGTTTCGGTCATGCACGCGATACTGCCCCAGCACCTCGTCGAGATCGGCTGTCTCGCCCAGCGTCGCGCATGCGATTACCAGATACAGGTCGGCGCAAAGGCGCCAGTCCTGCTCCGGAATCGGAAGCACGGCCTCCAGGATTTGCCGCGGAAAGGCGTTGCCACTGGTCGGCATGAAAGGAAAGATGCCGCGCGCTGCGAGCACGCCGCACAGCCAACCTTCGGAATCACGTCCGTCGGGCGCATAGAGCCCGATCGGCCGGCCAGCCTGGTCCACAGTCTCCAGCCCGAACTGCAATCTGGACACACCGCGCAGCGATGCCTTGCCGATCTGCTCAACCAAATTTGGAAGCAGCAGGTCATCGGCGTCCAGGAAAAGTACAATGTCTCCGGTCGCGTGCTTGAATCCCTCGTTTAGGGCGGAGGCTTGGCCGCCATTGGTCTTGAAGACCGAAACAATTCCCGGCGTGGCGGTAATCATCTCGCGCGAGCAATCGGTCGAACCGTCGTCGACGACGATTACTTCCCTCGCGGATACCGTCTGGTTTAGCGAAGTCGCAATCGCATCGCCTAAATAGGAGCCGTAGTTGTAATTATTGATGACGATGCTTACAGACCGGCGCGGCGCGCGCCCTAGCGCCGTCACAGCTTCGTCCAAGGCGGCGGCCAACGCGTCGGCATGGTTGGGCAGCGCGTTCAGCAACGCTTCCAGCGCGAGGGCTCGACGGGCGTCGTCGCGACGGTTCCTGGGCGATCCAGACACGGAGGCGAACGCGCCCGGCAGATCAGAAGGCTTCGAGACGTCATGGGTCAGGCTAAGGCCGGCGAAGCAATTTTCTCCCACTACAATCAACTCAACTCCCGCGGCGAGCGCGGCAAAGGCAGTGATTGATGGACCCGAAATGAGCGCCACGGGCAGCTGCTCGGCCGCTCCTTCCACCTCGTCGGACGTTACCGGCGACGGGCGGGTTTCCGCAGGAAGCCAGCTAAGCGGCAATTCGTTAACCACAACGTTTCCGAAGGTCGTCAGGGTAGCAGTTTCCACTGGATCGCCAGTCAATGGCAGGCTGGCTATAAGAGCACCAACTGCGTCGACGCCCAGCGTCGAGCCAAAGGCAGAAACCAACCGCCACAAACGACAGTCCTCACCCTGTCGCCCGCTCGGGAGGTATTCTGAAAGGCGAAGGCGTCCGCTGATCCAGCTGCTGCTGACCGAGATTGTCGGTAAGTGCGCGGCCGCCGCCGCCGCAAGCATGTCGCCGTGCTCCGGATCGTCGCGGCCGCACGTAAGAACCGCTGCGCCACCATTCGCGGCGACATCTGCTGCAAGCGCGACCCTTAGGGCGATGGAACGCGCCGCCAGCCGTTCAGCCAATCCCATTTTCAGACCGAGCGCATGGAAAGACGGCGTGACCGAACAAACCACAGACTCGGCAGAGTGAATCACTCCCTTGTCAGTGCGCATTCGTCATAGGCGACCGGGAACTCAGTACCGCCCGCCTCCCGCTTGTATAGGTTCGCTGCTCCTGGTTGCAAGGCGCGTTCTGGGCCCAGGCAAGCTAACGCGCACGCGGGCGGGAAGCGCGCTCAGGACCGACGAGTCCAGCCGAGCGATTGCAGAGGGTGACAAGGCCGCCAGCACGGATGCTGGCATTGCGCCGAGGAGCGGGGCAATGCAACGGCTAGACGGATAGCTGTTGAGGAACGCATTAATGTCACGCGGCGACCTGGACTGCAGTGCCGTGGCGCACATCGCGCCTTCCGCCTCATTGACGTCCCGTTCGGCCTGGGTTTTCGCCATGACCCGCCATTCCGGAACGCAGCCGACCTGGGTGAGTGCGATGCCGCCGAGCGACACGCCCGTGATCAGCGATCGTGTCAGTGCAGAAAGCTTTTCGTCGCCAGGCATGAAATGCTCCAGAATTTCAAACCAATGACTGCGTCGGGGCGCCTATTCCCTCGATTTTGTAATATTACACGGAAACGATGTGATTCAAAGCCGCCGTGATGGCCCCTTTTTCTTTACCGTCCGTCGGCGGTGCGGTAAGGAAGACGCACGATCAAACCGCTGAGGGTTCAGTAGAATGCGCCCAAGCCTTCTCTTCCGGTTTCTGGCATTTCAGAACACACTCGCCGCCACACTCGCTCTGATCCTCGCCGCCGCGATATCGGTTGCCTTCACCGATTCCGCGCTTGCCCAACGGATCGCGCTCGTGATCGGTAACGGCAAGTACCAAAGTGCCGGAACGCTGGAAAATCCGCCCAAGGATTCCGCGGCGATCGCCGAAAAGCTTCGCGAGCTGGATTTCAAAGTTACCATGGCGATCGACTCCGATCTGCGAGGCATGCGCGCATCGTTGCAGGCGTTTACCGAAGCTGCGAGTTCCGCCGAGATCGCAGTGATCTTCTATGCGGGCCATGCGATCCAGGTAGACGGCGAAAACTACCTCATCCCCGTTGACGCAAAAATCCGCTCTCGCGACGACCTGTCGCCCTCGGCGGTTCGCGCCGGCGAGATTTACGAGAGCCTGTTGAAGGCCCACCCACAGGTAACCGTCCTCATCCTCGATGCATGCCGAGATAATCCTTTCACCAAGGCGGTCAAGGCCCCCGCCGGTCTCGCTAGTGGTTCAGCTTCCTCGGCCATGCTCGTGAAACACCCTAACTCCGGCGGTGCGATCATCGGTTTCGCCGCCGCGCCCGGAGCGGTTGCCTATGACGGCGGGGCCGGCAACAGCCCCTACACGACCGCCCTGCTGCAGTGGATCGACCGGCCGGGCCTCGAACTCGCCACAATGCTGCGCCGCGTTCGCAGCACGGTGGTCGAACTAACACGTGGCGCACAGGTTCCCTGGGTCGAGGAAGCCCTGCTGCGCGAAGTGTACATGCATCCTTCGGATCCCGCTGCAATCGCCAAACTCGAATCCGGCGAGAAGCTTCAGGTCGCACTTCTCGACACGATGCGGGCTCTAGACAATCCAGAGGAAAAGATGGCCGCCAGTGAATTCTACAAGCGATTCACTGGCAATGACCAGGCGGCGCATCTCGTGCTAGGGGAGTCCGCGGCGAACCAGCAGAATCCAGACAACGCTTTCGCCACCCAAGCTCTTGTGTGGCTGTCGATCCGGCAAAGCCGAGATCCGGAAGACTTCCGCAAGTTTCTGGCGACCTACCCGGAAGGACCATTCGCGCTCCTCGCTTCTGCTAGGCTTGAGCGCGTTGAGGCTGATCGGTTCAAAGTCGCTTCGCTGACGAACAAAACCGGCATTCTGATAGTGGGGGAGACGTCTGTTACTGCCGTCACACCGGTGCCTTCGGAAGCAATGGTGCCCGGAGCCAGCACTGACGCAACTAAAGCACTGCGCCCGCAGGATGCACCTGCGCAACCGCAGCAGCCCGCTGCCAAACCGGCGCCCGTCGCCGGGAGGGCGGAAGCAAAAGTGGTCCGCCCCGAAGCGCTCGGACCGGCGGCGTCTCAGGGGCAGCAGGTGGCCGCCCTTGAGACCGACGATCCGCTTGAAGGAGAGGCCGCACTCGGGCTCTCGCGCGATGCGCTCTCAGGCGTGCAGATGCTTCTGGCAGCCTCCGGAAACTATAGCGGGGCCATCGACGCCAATTTCGGCCCTAGGACGCGCGGGGCTATAGCCGCCTTCCAGAAGTCGGCTGGTCTGGCCGATAGCGGCTATCTGAGCCGGGCGACGCTTCAAGGGCTGACAAACCATTACGCCCGGAAGGCGCTGTCGGGCATGGCACATGCCAGCGCGCGGGCGGCCGTACATCTGGTGGCCGCCGTGGCATCGCGCGGGCCCGGTGCCCGCCCGATCACTTTGCGCGTCGCCGCGATGAGCCGCAACGACCAGGTCCACGCCTTCTGGAACAACCTTGCCCAGGATTTCGAAGCCGCGCATCCGGGCTACCGCGTCGAGATCACCCACCAACCCGACTATGAGTACAAAGAGAGGCTGCTATCCATGCTCGGCTCGCCGACGCCTCCCGACATCATGCACACCTGGGGCGGCGGCCATCTGGAGGCGCTGAGGGTCGCCGGGTTCGCACGAGACCTAACTAAAGATATGTCTGACGGCTGGGCTATGGAGTTCCGGCCCGGGGTCTTGCAATCTTTCACTCAAGACGGTCACGTCTACGGCGTGCCGTCGTCCGTGGAACTTGTATCGCTATGGGCAAACAAGGCCCTTCTAGAAAAAGCCGGTGTCACAAGGGAACAACTCGCGACATGGGACGGATTCCTCCGGGCCGTGCACCAGCTGCGATCCGCTGGAATCGTTCCGATCGCCATCGGCGGCCGCGACCGCTGGCAGTTCCAGTTCCTCTATGGAATGCTGGCGGAGCAGATCGGCGGGCGCGACGCTTTCGCCAAGGCCTATGCTGGTGGCTCGGATGGCTTCATAGCGCAACCTTTCGTCGCCGCCGGAGACCGGCTGCGACAGCTGGCAGACCTCGATCCGTTCCAGCCGGACTTTCTCTCCGTTGGCGAGGGGGACGCGGGAATGCTCTTCTCCAAAGGTAAAGCCGCGATGATAGTCACAGGCAACTGGCGTCTCAACACGATGCGCTGGAACTGGCCGGGTGGCTTTGACAGAATGAAGAATGAGCTCTTGCGTCTGGAGTTGCCGGGCACTGCCCGTGGGGTCGATGGAGCGGCCACCTACGGCGGCGCTGACGGCTACGTCATTAACAGCAAGGCGCCCGACCTGGCAGTGGAACTGCTCCGCGTGCTCTCCTCGCCCGCCGTCCAGACGAGGATCGCAGAGCTTGCCGACTCGGTCCCCTCCGTCTCAGGAGCCGACCTGGGTGTCTCCGATCCATTCGTCAGAGAGGTAGCCGACACTCTGCTCCGCAGCAGCTACCACCAGCTTTACTATGATCAGGCGCTCGGACCGGAAGCCGGCGAAGTCGTGAATGACATAGCAACCCGCCTGGCGACGGGTCAGATAGGCGGTAGAGAGGCCGCGCACCAGATCGATCGCGCCTGGCAGCAGGCTCTACACGAACGATCGGATCAACCGGTGCCAATCAAGCCGTAGCTGCGGCACCATCCCCGAAGCGGGCGCTGGGCATCCGCCTCTCCAAGATACCCAGAGGCAGATAAGCGCATCGAGATCGGTGCGTCCAACTCACCCGGATGCAATTGCTTTGCGATATAGCCACGGTTACTGGCGCGATGTTACGATGCTGCATTACAGTTGGCCGCCTGAGACGCGGCCGGAATGTCCGCCGCTCCGCTCGTCTTAGCCTAGAGCGGTTCCTGATTTGACGGAATCGAAGGGATTCCGGATCAGTCGGTTTTGTGATTCAAGATGCTGGCTGGAGTGGGGGCCAGCATCTGATGACGCGACCTCTTTCGGATGATCTTCGCGAACGTGTTGTAGCGGCGGTTTTGGGTGGCGAGAGCCGCCGGTCGGCCGCGAAACGGTTCGGCATTTCGGTTTCGGCGGCGGTGAAGTTGTTGCAGCGCCATCGGGCGACTGGCTCGGTTGCGCCTGGCAAGATGGGCGGACATCGCAAGAGGGTGCTGGAGCCGCACCGTGCCTTCATCGAGGCCCGTGTGCGTGAGACGCCGCATCTGACGCTGCATGGTCTGAAGAATGAGTTGGCCGCTCGCGGGATCAAGGTCTCGCACAACGCAGTGTGGCAATTCCTGCGCCGCGAGGGGCTGAGCTTCAAAAAAAACGCTGTTCGCCCTTGAGCAGGCACGCGCCGATATTGCCCGCAGGCGCCAACGATGGCGATCCTGGCAGGCCGGCCTCGATCCCCAGTGCCTGGTCTTCATCGACGAGACCTGGATCAAGACCAACATGGCTCCGCTGCGCGGTTGGGGGCCGAAGGGCAAGCGGCTGCGCGGCTTGGCTCCGCACGGCCACTGGCGCACGCTGACTTTCCTTGGCGCGCTGCGCTGGGATCGGCTCGCAGCACCTTGCGTCTTCGACGGCCCGATCAACGGCCAATGCTTCCGCGCTTATGTCGAGCAACAGCTCATCACCGTCCTTAAACCCGGCGATATCGTCATCATGGATAACCTGGGAAGCCATAAGTCGGCCGCCATCCGACAGATGATCAAGGCCGCCGGCGCCAGGCTTTGGTATTTGCCGCCCTACTCTCCCGACATCAACCCGATCGAGCAGGCCTTTGCCAAGATCAAGCACTGGATGCGCCAAGCCCAGAAGCGCACCGTCGAGGATACTTGGCGACACACCGGCCACCTCGTTGAAACGATCGAGGCAACCGAATGCAACAACTACTTCGCAAACGCCGGCTACGCTTCCGTCACAACGTGAAAGACTCTAGCTATCCGTCTTCCTGCAGTTGTGGTCGAGGCCCTCGAACTCAGGGAAGGCGACGAGAGTGAGATCCATGTCACCGATGCCCGACAATTCGGCGTCGCACGCAAACCTGCGCGCGAGGAATTGCTGAAGCGGCTTCGCGCCTTCCGCGGCCGCCTTCCCGCCGATTTCAAGCTCGACCGGGTGAGGCGAATGCCCGCTAGCTTGTTCGACCGCAATCGGCTGTCGGAACGATACTGCTGTGAAAACGGCGCTCCGATCCGCTGACAGCACGCGTCAGTCATGGAGTTCCCTCGAGATCGCCGGGCCGACTGAAAAATCGCCGAATGTGACTTCGAAACCTTCACGTTGCGGCGAACAGCACATCATGCCGACATCGACTGTTTTCGAGGGCGGGAAATAGGCGAGCCGCACCGGCTTCCAGCGATGGTCGGAGGCATCGAGATACTGAACACGGATTGTCTCGGCATGGCGGGTCAGCCGGATCCTGACGCCGTCCGGTCCGGCCGGGATGCTGACCAACGACCAGTCGGAGGCATCGTTGGTGACGACGACGGAAAAATAGGCGAGCCCGTCGGTGAACTCGATGACGGCCTTGACCCAATGCGTCTCGCTCAGCCGGACCATCAAACCGGCCTGATCATAGTAGTCCCCCTTGACGGTGACCTCGGCGCTGAAATCGCCCTCGACCTGCCGGTAGAGGAAGTGGCCATTGTCACGCCAGAAGTCATAAAAAGTCTCGCGCCAGAAATCGGTCTCCTTGCCGGTCCGCACGTGCACGGAGTTGTCGCCGAAAGCATGATGCGGTGGCGGGTTGAGCCAAGTCAGTTCTGGAGGCTGAGATGTCATCGACTTGCTCGTCTCGCAGGTTCATGTTGGGTCATCCGCCGCTCTTGCGACAAAGCCACAACAAAACCTCCTTTGTCTCCTTCACCGTGCCTGGATGCCCAAAAACCGCGCGTTTGAACTGCAGCGGAATGGTCGCCAAACGCTTCGCGTTTAGATTAAAAGGTTCTTCCGTCAATCTCAACGGACGATACCCGCCATTTGAGATATCGCTGTTTGCTTTGCCTTCATACGCTCTCCATCTAACTCGCCAGCCGCCCTGTCCCGTGTGAGTGATATCGTTTGTTATTAGGGAAGCCTTAAACTGTTTCTGAAGCTTCGCCAGGAACGCATTTACCGAATCATTCGAGAGGTGCTGTAAAACATCTTTGATCACGCACAAATCTGCGGTTGGCAACGGATCTGACAATAAATCTAAACAAGCGAAACGAACATTACTTGAACCATAGGCATCGTTTAACTTCTCAATAAGCTCCGGTACAATATCGACACCGGTATAATCCACGCCTGTCCAGTCAAGTGTTCTCCCCAATGCCCAATCACCGCACCCCACGTCCACCACCGAACGGATACCTTTCCTTTTTATATAATCGACGAGCAATTCTGAATATGTCTGCAGCACCTCCGGGTCTGAGCCCGGCCCGCTTTTTGACGTGCCGCCCCACGCATGCTCTATATAGATCTTCGAAAATTGCTCTTTTGTATTATTCATAAATCTGCGTCTGATGATTTAGGTTTGATTTCCGGGATTGGCCGAGGGTCTGGCCGTAAAACGTTGGATTTTCCGGGTGGACTTGTCGATTGTACGTTGCGCGCCTCGGTCTAGCTAGTCTAACACGGGCCGCGCGGCGGACACGCCAACGTCACCGCAGAATGCCACGCCATTTCTTGCAGAACTTGACAATCTGCTCTGCCGCCCAAGCGATGTGCGCACTGCCTGTATAGGTTCGAAGGAGCCGTCTATGAAAAAGGCAAAGTAGTGCTAACAAGCAGCCCTATCGATTCCGGGCTACCAACTATGCGACCAGTACGTGGTCATCCATGCATCCGGGAAAAGTTCATTTTTTTCGTTTGTTGATAGGTAACTTCCTGACAATACCCTACGTCTAATAATTTGGTGAACAGAATCTGACCAATCTAGCGGGTATAATCTCTTTGTCGGCAGTATAGAAATATTTGTTCGACGTGGTTGTGGTTTTAAATTAAATGGAAGCTTCGCAACTATTGTCGAAATAGCGGCTTTCGAAAGAATTGTATTCTTTTCTTGATACAGATCGACCGCAGATTTCAGTATCACGGGACCGGTAACATATTCGGGGGAACGTTGAATATCTTTGATCTGCAGCATTATCCAAATGACCAGCAACCAAAATTCTTCCTTCGGTTTGGACGCCATTATCGCGTTGGGGATTGAATGATCAGGATCGGTTCCCATTTGACCGAGAATGACGTCGCCCTCCGTTCGCAACCCGTCGAGTGATCGCAAACATTCAACGTCGAGATCGGCATATATACCCCCATATCTGTATAGAAAGAAATATCGCACGACGTCAGCGCGATATATTTCTCCCGGGTATCTCATATAGAATTTATAAAACCATGGGAATTCTGACTTAATAAATTCGCGATTATCGTCATCGTCCCACAACACCATTTCGAAGGAGGGGTTGAGTTGCGCGAACGTGTCCCTCCAAATCTTAAAACTATTTGGAATAGATATTTTTGATTTCCATGTTTGAAATATTGTCGCGGGGATTTCATTGTCTTGAATTAACTTTTGATAGGCATCACGCAGTAATGTTTCATTGACGAATAATCCTCCTATTTCTACAAATATCTCTTGACCATACTCGTTCCAATTCACAAGTAGTTTCCCGCTCGAAAGACTATAGATCCCACGGCCTCCGCCTTCGTGCTCTATTTGATCGTCCACAGATGATAACTTCAGGGATCCCTTCCAATGTGGATGGACTGCTAGGACGGTCCGGAATTGTGGGCCACTCATTTTCAATCCGACGTGATAGGTCGGCCCTTTCACTTCGCCTAAGTTGCGCGTTTACGAGACGTCATCAACTCTCTAGCGGAAAAGTCCTCGAAGCTGAAGGGGAAGGGGAAGGGGAAGGGAGGCTGCCGGTCTCAGACAGCTTAACTTTGCTGCCAGGCAGCAAGGTAGAGACGAACGTGACTTGGCGGAAGGACAAGCCGGTTCGGCGCGCCCATTTTCGCGACACACCGAAACCAGGAGCATGGCCGCCTGGAACGTGGCTGTGCCACGTCAGGCTCACGGCGGGAAAAATCTCGAACTCCGGTTTCGAGTCATCGCCCGAGGTTAGAAGCGCAGAATGGTTGGTTTGCAATCAGCACGAGCGTCTTCGCACAGTCTGTGCAAGAGCCACGCAGTCGAACCCTCCAAAACACAAGTTGCGACTCGCGCTAACTAGCCGCTGCGGATCGGTCCCTAGCGTTCTGCAAACGCGGAAGGAACATTCGCTACCTGCTAGCAATGCCGACGACCGGCTGGACCGCGCGGATCGACGGCGGCACCACAGCGGCGGCGGCGCCCTTCCCCGGCAACTGGCGGCCAGCCGGGAAAATTGGCCATGTCTTCACCCATTTCGCGCTCGAACTCGAAATCTTCAAAGCGATGATCGATGTCGCCGCCCCAGCGGGTCATTTCTGGTCGCTGGCCGACGAAATTTCCGGCGAAGCACTGCCCACCGTCATGAAAAAGGTAATCGAAGCAGCGATACCGGGCGCGACGAAGAAGCAGCGCGCACGTTGAATCGCCCACATCGCCCCCATTGAACTGCGTTGAACGAGGACAAGAATGACCGAAATCCGCCACATCGTTTTCGACATCGGCAGAGTGCTGATCCATTACGATCCGAACCTGCCGTTCAGCCGTATCATTCCGGATGCCGAGGAGAGAAAGTGGTTTTTCGACAATGTCTGCACGCATGACTGGAACATCGAGCAGGACCGCGGCCGCAGCTGGGAAGAGGCCGAGGCGTTGCTGATCGCCGAACACCCGGACCACGCCGAAAACATCCGCAACTTCCGCCGCCTCTGGCACGAGATGGTGCCGCACGCTTACGATGACAGCGTCCAGCTCATGGACAAGCTGATCGAGAGTGGCCACGACGTCACCATGCTGACCAATTTTGCGTCCGACACGCTTGCCGAAGCCCGGCAGCGTTTCGACTTCCTCAACCGCCCGCGCGGTGTGACCATTTCGGGCGAGATCGGCATGATCAAGCCGGATCGGGGCATTTACGACCATCACGCGACTGCATTCGGCCTCGAGCCCGCGGCCACGCTGTTCATCGACGACAGCCAGAAGAATGTCGACGGCGCCAAGGCGGCCGGCTGGCAGTCGGTGCTGTTCACTGACGCAAAGACGCTCGCGGCGGACCTCGATCGCCTGGGGATCAGAGTGTGATCACTGCGACACGCCTGACCGACAGCCCGCTTCAACACGGCGGATTGCAAAAAGGTCCTTAGTCAGGCCCAGGACAAGACGACGTGTTATGGTGGTGCAGTCGCTGAGACGCGCGGTCAACGGCGCTGCCATTGGATCCGTCTCGGGCGCTACTTGACGTGAGAAGCGTAGATGCGATCGAACTCACCCGTCGCCTTGGCAAGATGCAGCCATTGGTCGACATAGGCCTTGAAGACAACCGCACCCTCAGGAAGCATATAACCCATTTCGCCATATTGGAGCGGCTTCTCGGGGTTGATGGCGCAAAGGCCGGGGTGAAGTTTCTCCTGCAACTCGGTTTCGACCGATTCCGCGATCATGATATCGGCTTTGCGGTCAAGGATTTGGCGGAAGATCGTCACGTTGTCCGGGTACATCTCAATCTTAGCGTCACTGAGTTTTTCACGCACGAATTTCTCGTTGGTCCCGCCGGGATTAACAATCACAGTCACATCCGGCTTGTTGATGTCGGCAATCGATTGGAATTTCGCCTCGTCCTCGCAGCGCGCAATCGGTGCCTTGCCGTTGACGAGATAGGGCTCGCTGAAAAACACCTGCTTCTGGCGTTCCAGAGTCACCGAAATACCGCCCATCGCGATGTCACACTTGCCGGATGTAAAATCGGCCAGCAATTTTTTCCAGGTAGTCGCCACGAATTCCGCCTCGACACCTAGCGAACTTGCCAGAGATTTTGCGAGATCGATATCGATGCCCTGGTAGTTGTTCGCGGGCTTGTCATGAAAGGTGAAGGGCTTGTAGTCGCCGGTCGTACAAACGCGCAGCTTTCCGTTCTTGACAACCGCATCAAGCTGGTTTTCGGCGCCAGTGTTCTGCGCAATCGCCGGAGGAGCCAACAACGCCATGAGGAGGGCGGCGACAAACGGCGAGGCAAGAGCTTTCATGGAATCGGTCTCCGTTGGATAAGCGAATCAAGCATTCGAGAACGGTGGGCAAAGGTCAATAATTCTTCCTGGGAATCGCTCACCGTGATCCCTCCGACGGGGCGGCTTTCGTTGTCACGGCTTGTTGGCCAGGAGCAAAATGTGTATATCTGGTCCAATTTATACACATCGAGAATCACCATGCGAACCAACATCGATCTCGACGACGAATTGATCGCGGAGGCCATGGCCGCCTCCGGCCTCAAGACCAAGAAAGCGACCATTGAGGCGGCGCTGCGCACTTTGGTGCGCCGGCACAGGCAGGATATGGCTATCGCCGCCCTTGCTGGCGCCGGCTGGGAGGGTGATCTTGACGCCATGCGGGAAGGCCGTTCGCCCGATCGGCATCGATGATCGTCGTCGACAGTTCCGTGTGGATCGCCCATCTCCGCAATACGGACAGCGTCTCGGTCAGTAAGCTCAGGCATCTCGATGACACACAGGAGATTCTGGTCGGAGACTTGATTCTGCTGGAAGTGCTGCAAGGCGCGCTCAGCGAACCGCATGCCCAACTGATTGAGCGGAACCTCCGACAGTTCGCCATTGTGCCGATGCTGGATCCGGCGACGGCAGTCGAAGCTGCCCGAAACTACCGCATGCTTCGGCAGCGGGGCATCACCATCCGCAAGACAGTCGATATGATTATCGGCACATTCTGCATCCTGGGCGGACACGCGCTGTTGCATGATGACCGAGACTTCGAGCCAATGGTTCGCTACCTCGGCCTGCGCGTCGCATGAGAACGATGTGCAACGAGACCGCTGTTGCGGTTATTGTCAGGCCCCTGCCCGCTCCATGCCAAGGCGGGCGATGCGGCGAAGCTCGTCGATCGGGGTCAGGCCGCCACTGCGCTCATAGTGCCAGAAGGTCCAGCCGTTGCAGGCATCCAGCCCCTGAACCTCCGCGCCGATCTTGTGGATCGATCCGGCGCTGTCTCCGACCGCCACAGTGCCGTCGGCGCGCACCCTGGCCGCCCACCGCTTCTTGGCGTCGTAGAGTGTAGCACCCGGCAACATCAGCCCGGTGTCGATGAGGCTGACGAAAGCAACGCGCGGCTCGGCGCGCTTGCCGGTAAGCACGGTAAGAGCAGCGCCGTCCAGTGGCCGGACTGCATCGATGCGCTCGTTGGCGGCGTCGATATAGGCCTGCTCGCGCTCGATGCCGACGAAATGGCGGCCCAGGCGCTTGGCCACCGCGCCGGTGGTGCCGGAGCCGAAGAAGGGATCGAGCACGATATCGCCGGGCTTCGTCGAGGCCATCATGATGCGGGCGAGCAGCGCTTCGGGCTTCTGCGTCGGATGCAGCTTGTCGCCATTTTCGTTCTTGAGGCGCTCAGCGCCGGTGCAGATCGGAAACAGCCAGTCGGAACGCATCTGGATGTCGTCGTTCGACGCCTTCAGCGCTTCGTAGTTGAAGGTGTAGCCCTTGCCCTTCTGATCGCGCGAGGCCCAGATCATCGTCTCATGGGCGTTCTGAAGGCGGCGGCCGCGGAAATTCGGCATCGGATTGGTCTTGCGCCAGACGACATCATTGAGGATCCAGTAGCCCAGATCCTGCATCTTGGCGCCGACCCTGAAAATATTGTGGTAGGAGCCGATGACCCAGATGGTGCCGTTGGGCTTCAGCACGCGTCGCGCCGCCAGCAGCCAGGCCCGGGTGAAGGCGTCGTAGACCTCAAAACTTGCGAACTGGTCCCAGTCGTCGTCGACGGCATCGACCTTGGACTGGTCTGGACGATGCAGATCGCCGTCAAGCTGCAGATTGTAGGGCGGATCGGCAAAGATCACGTCGATGGATTTTTCCGGCAGCCGGTCGAGCGCGGCGACGCAATCGCCCTTCAGGATCGTATCCAGCCATTCGGATTGCTGGGGAGCATGGGAAAGCTCGTCGAGAAGACGCACGGCAGACATTGTTACACCCAAAGCACGCGTTACTGTTTACTCCCTGTTATGGTTACCGATCAGCGTAAATATTCGGTGAAGGCGAGGATCCGGAGCGCAGGGAGTTTGCGAAGGCCGGCCTGTTGGTGTATGTCGCGCCGGCCTGAAACGTCTCAGCCTCCTCCCTCCCGCTTTCCGGATCGCGATGCCCCAGCCAGACCTTGTCATCTTCGATTGCGACGGCGTGCTCGTCGATTCCGAAATCATCGCCGCGCGCATCGAAGCCGAGCTTTTGACGTCGGCCGGTTACGAGATATCGGCTGAGGAGATTTCCGAAACCTATGCCGGGCTGACCTTCAAGGACATCATGATGCGGGTCGAGGAAAAATCCCGCGTCCCGTTCCAGGCCTCGCTGATCGATCGCGCCGAAGACTTGGTCGACCGCCGGCTGCGCAGCGACGTGCGCGCCGTCGACGGGGTGCACGAGGCGGTCGCCGCGGTGACGGCGCCGCGCTGCATCTGCTCGAATTCGCGCACCGAGCGGATCCAATTCATGCTGGAGAAGGTGCATCTGCTGCCGTTTTTCAACGGCCGGATTTTTTCCTCGCTGGAAACACCAAGCGGAAAATCCAAGCCGGCGCCCGACGTGTTTCTCTTTGCCGCGGCAAAACTCCAGGCCGATCCGGCGAACACCTTCGTCATCGAGGATTCCGTGCATGGCGTGACCGGTGCCAGAACGGCGGGCATGCGTGTGATCGGCTTCACCGGAGCGGCGCACAGCTATCCCGGGCATGCCGACGCCCTGACCGAGGCCGGCGCCGAAACGGTCATCCGCCGCTGGGCGGAACTGAAAAGCGTGATCGCCGCCCTGTCGGAGTGGTCGGCGGATGCGTGAAGCAGGCGTCCAAATGGACGCGCAGCTCCAAAGCCGCGGCTATTCGGCCGCGGCAACCTTCTTGTCGGTCTTCTTCGGCGGGCCTTCGTCATAGCCGGCGAACACCTGATAGTCCCGCGCGGTGGGCTCGGGAACGACAACGTTCGAATCGGTGAAGACGAACTGGGTGGCACTCGAGGGATTGGTAACCTGGACCTGATGTCGGTGAAGCTGCGAGTAAAGGACGTCCTTGCCATGCATCACAGCGATACGGATCGGCATGGTGATGGTGCCAGGGCTGAACATCGGTCCCGGAACGACCTTGCCGGCGACGGCGATCTTCATCGTCAGCGAGCCGTTGGCGCGGATGCAGTCGCGGGTCACATCGGTGATCGAGGCCTGATAGACGATCTTGGCGGAATCGTCTTGCTGGCCGCTGCTCGCGTCAAGCGCGGCAGCTTCTGCATCCAGGGTGGCGGCTTTTTTCTTGGGCTTTTGACTGCCCTTGGCATAGGTGTTGAAGAAGGCGGTGCCGTCGCGCAGCGTCACTTTCGGACAATAGGCCAGCAATTGGCTGGCGAGAACCTTGGGGTCCGGCGGTGGTGGCGGTGTCGTGTCCTTCTTTCCGAAGCCCAGCATGCTGCTGCCGCCTGATTGGCAGCCGGCGGCGGTAAGCATAAAGCCGGCGAGCGCCAGACCCGCGACAAAACGACCGTTAAATGTATGAAACGCCATGAACTGCACTTCCCTCTCGCAAAGCGGGTGACGTATATCAACCGCGCGGCAAAAATGCGACTGAGCAAGTACGGAAATTAACCACTTTGCCGCGGACAATACCGCCCGGCAGCAATGGAACATGACGATGCGATATGTGAGCACCCGCGGGGAAGCGCCCGTGCTTGGATTTTCCGACGCTGTGCTGGCGGGCTTGGCGCGTGATGGCGGACTTTATGTGCCTGATATCTGGCCGCAGTTTTCGGCAGCTGAGATCCGCGCGATGCGCGGCCTTGCCTATCCCGACCTCGCCATCCGCGTGCTGTCGCCGCTTCTCGGCGGCGAGATCGCGATGCCGGTGTTCGAACGCCTGGTGCGCGAAGCCTATGCGACGTTCCGTCACGAGGCGGTCTGCCCGCTGGTGCAGACCGGCTCGAACATGTTCGTTCTGGAACTCTTCCATGGCCCGACGCTTGCCTTCAAGGACGTCGCCATGCAGCTTCTCGCCCGGCTGATGGACCATGTGCTTGCCGAACGCGACCAGCGCGCCAGCATTGTCGGCGCCACCTCCGGCGATACCGGCGGGGCCGCCATCGATGCCTTCGCCGGGCGCAACCGCACCGACATCTTCGTTCTTTTCCCGCACGGCCGGGTCTC
Organism: Mesorhizobium sp. WSM4817; assembly: GCF_055811135.1. NCBI lineage: Bacteria > Pseudomonadati > Pseudomonadota > Alphaproteobacteria > Hyphomicrobiales > Phyllobacteriaceae > Mesorhizobium > Mesorhizobium sp. WSM4817. The sequence continues at coordinate 52,106 of NZ_JBVVQQ010000003.1, forward strand.
GCCGGTGCAGCAGCGGCAGATGACGACGTCCATCGCCGCAAATGTCCATGCGCTGGCGGTCGAAGGCAATTTCGACGATTGTCAGGCCTTGGTGAAGGACATGTTCAACGATCACGGTTTTCGCGACCGAGTATCGCTGTCCGGCGTCAATTCGATCAACTGGGCCCGCATCATGGCCCAGATCGTCTACTACTTCTCATCGGCGCTGTCGCTCGGCGCGCCCGACCGGCCGATTTCGTTCACGGTGCCGACCGGCAATTTCGGTGACATCTTCGCCGGCTACGCCGCCAAGAAGATGGGGCTGCCGATCGAGCGGCTGATCATCGCTACCAACGACAACGACATTCTGGCGCGCACGCTGTCGAGCGGCGAGTACCGCACGAAAGGCGTCTTTTCGACCACGTCGCCGTCGATGGACATCCAGGTCTCTTCGAATTTCGAGCGCTTGCTGTTCGAGGCGGCCGGCCGCGACGCCTCGACCGTGCGGCGCTACATGAGCGGCCTCAAGCAGTCCGGCGCCTTCACCATCGAAGCGGGCGAGATCGCCAGGATCCGCTCCGAATTCGACGCCGGCCGCTCGACCATGGACGAAGTCGCCGCCACGATCCGCTCGACGCTCGCAGCCAGCAACTATCTGCTCGACCCGCACACGGCCGCGGCCATGCACGTTGCGGTTGCAAGAACCACCAATGCCGTGCCGATGGTGGTGCTGGGCACCGCCCATCCGGCAAAGTTCCCGGCCGCCGTCGAAGCGTCCAGCGGCGTGTCGCCTGCCCTGCCCGCATGGCTAGGCGGGTTGATGACTTCAGAGGAAAAATACACGGTACTTCCATCCGACCTGAAAATGGTGGAAGATTATGTTAGCCGCCACACGCGGGCGGCAAATTAGGGAGTATCAGCTATATGGGTGTTGAGGTAAGCCGTCTGTCGAACGGCCTGACAGTCGCCACCGAAACCCTTCCAAGCCTCGAATCCGTCGCTCTTGGCGCCTGGATCAAATCAGGCGCCCGCAATGAGCGTAGCGAAGAGCACGGGATGGCCCACCTGCTTGAACACATGGCGTTCAAGGGAACCAGAAGGCGCAGCGCCTTCGAGATCGCCTCCGAAATCGAGGATGTCGGCGGCGAGATCAATGCCGCCACCAGTGTCGAGACCACCTCCTATTATGCCAGGGTGCTGAGCGACGACGTGCCCCTGGCCGTCGATATCCTGTCCGACATCCTGCAGGAATCCGAGTTCGACCCGCAGGAGTTGGAGCGCGAGCAGCATGTGATCCTGCAGGAGATCGGCGCCGCACACGATACACCCGACGACGTCGTCTTCGACCACTTCACCGAGACGGCCTTCCGCCACCAGACGATCGGCCGCTCCATCCTCGGCACGCCGGAAACCGTCAAATCCTTCACCTCGAAGCAATTGCACAAATTCATCGAACGGCAATATGGCGCCGAGCGCATGGTGGTCGTTGCCGCCGGCGACATCAAGCACGACAACTTCGTGCGCGAGGTCGAGAAGCATCTCGGCGGTTTCCGCAGCAAGTCCGACAACACCATGCCGCAATATGCGCAATATGTCGGCGGCGATTTCCGCGAGGACCGCGACCTGATGGACGCGCAGATCGTGCTGGGGTTCGAGGGCCGCGCCTATCATGTACGCGACTTCTACGCCTCGCAGGTCCTGTCGATGATCCTTGGCGGCGGCATGTCGTCGCGTCTTTTCCAGGAGGTCCGCGAAAAGCGCGGGCTGTGCTATTCGGTCTATGCATTCCACTGGGGTTTTTCCGATACCGGCATATTCGGCGTCCATGCCGCGACCGGGCAGAGCGATATCGCCGAATTGGTGCCGGTGGTCATCGGCGAGTTGCAGAAGGTCGGCGAGAACATCCTGCAGGAGGAACTCGACCGGGCACGCGCCCAGTACCGTGCAGGCCTGATCATGTCCGCCGAAAGCCCAGCCAGCCGCGCCTCGCAGATCGCCCGGCAAATGCTTCTGTTCGGCCGGCCGATCGCCAAGGAAGAGCTGATGGAACGGCTGTCGGCGTTGACGGTCGAGCGGTTGACGGACCTGTCGTCACGGCTGTTTTCGACCAAGCCGACGCTGACTGCCGTCGGACCGGTGGGCACGCTCGCTCCCTATGAGGCGGTGCTCGAGTCGCTTTCGGGCACGCAGACCACGGCCCGAAAGCTCGCCGGCTAAGTCCATCAAAGCGTCATGTTCGCGCTCCCTTTCTTTCGCCGTGACCTGCCGGCACTGAAGGGTGACCGGGTCACGCTGCGCGTGCCGCTGACCAACGACTATCGTGAATGGTCGGTGCTGCGCGGGGAAAGCCGCGCCTTCCTGGAGCCGTGGGAACCGCGCTGGAACCCCGACGAGCTCGACCGCACGGCCTGGCGGCATCGCCTCAGCCGCTATCGCGAAGACTATGCGCAGGGAACGGCCATAGCCTTCTTCATCTTCGACAAAGGCAACGGCAAGCTTGTCGGTGGAATCACCCTCGGCAATATCCGCCACGGCGTCGCGCAAAGCGGCCATATCGGCTACTGGATCGGCGAGCGCTACAGCGGCCGTGGCCTGATGACCGACGCGGTCAAGGTGGTGACGCGCTTCGCCTTCGATACGCTGAGGTTGCACCGGATCGAAGCTGCCTGTATTCCCGACAACGCCCGGTCGATCCGCGTGCTTGAAAAAGCCGGATTCCGGCGCGAAGGACTTCTCCGATCCTATCTCAGGATCAACGGCATCTGGCAGGACCACTACCTCTACGCCCGGATCGAGGACGATCCGCCGGGCGCGGAAACAAAGGGCTGATTTTGACGAATTTCCTGCGAATCGGGTCGTTGTTCGCCTTTGTGCTGACGGCAATCGTCGTGCTCTGCGCGGCGTCTTCGGCCTTCGCCGTCGAACCGATCAAGATTGCCCGCGACGATGTGGCGCTCGACCTTTCGGGCGCCGTCGAAATCTACCGCAACCAGGGCGAGAATTTTCAGGTGTCGACTGCCCCGGGACCGGACGGCATCGTGCGGCGCATCGAGGTCGAGGCCAATGATGCGCGCTCGACCGGCGACTGGGCGGTGTTCGCGCTTGCCAACACCACCGACCAGCAGCTCGACAGGCTGATCGTCGCACCGCATTTCCGGCTGGTGAATTCCGGTATCTTCTGGCCGGATCTCGGCTCGACCCGCATTGCCGCGATCACGCCCAGCGAGGGCTTCGCGCTTGACCGCCAGAGCAGCCCCGACGCTGATGTGTTCCGGGTGACGCTGAACCCCGGAACGGTGATCACCTTCATTGCCGAACTGGCGTCGCCCAAACTGCCGCAGGTCTATCTTTGGGAGCCGGAATCCTACAAGGATTCGGTCAATTCCTACACGCTGTTTCGCGGCATCGTCATCGGCATCGCCGGCCTCCTGGCGCTGTTCCTGACCATCCTTTTCGTCGTCAAGGGGACCTCGATGTTCCCGGCAACCGCAGCACTCGCCTGGGCGGTGCTCGCCTATATCTGCATCGATTTCGGCTTTCTCAACAAGGTCCTGGAAATATCGCCCGGCAACGAGCAGATGTGGCGGGCCGGAACGGAGGTGGCGCTTGCAGCGACGTTCGTGGTGTTCCTGTTCGCCTATCTCAACCTTAACCGATGGCACGGCCATTTCAGCTACGGCGCTCTGGTCTGGATTCTGGGGCTGCTGCTGATCGCCGGCGTTGCAATCGTCGACCCGGCGGTCGCCGCCGGCATCGCCAGGCTGTCCTTCGCCGCCACCGCGCTGACCGGTCTCGGCCTGATCATCTTCCTCGGCATACGCGGCTACGACCGTGCCATCATGCTGGTGCCCAGTTGGGTCATGGTCCTGTTGTGGCTATGCGGGTCGTGGATGGCGATCACCGGCATGCTCGACAATGACATCGCCCAGCCGGCACTGGGCGGCGGGCTGATCCTCATCATCCTGCTCATCGGCTTCACCGTCATGCAGCACGCCTTTGCCGGCGGTGCGCTGCATCAGGGCCTGTTCTCCGATCTCGAACGGCAGGCGCTGGCCGTGGCCGGATCGGGCGACACGGTGTGGGACTGGGACGTGATGCGCGACCGCGTCGTCACCAGGCCGGATATCAGCATCCAGCTTGGCCTTGCGCCCGACAGCCTGGGCGGCGCTGCCCGCAACTGGCTGCCTGTACTCCATGCCGACGACCGCGACACCTTCCGTACGACGCTCGACGTGGTGCTCGAACACCGGCGCGGCCGGGTGTCGCAGAATTTCCGCCTGCGCGGCGCCGACGGGCACTATCACTGGTTTTCGCTGCGCGCCCGGCCGGTGATCGGATCGGACGGCGAGGTCATCCGCTGCGTCGGCACCATGGTCGACGTGACGGAGCAGAAGAAGTCCGAGGAGAGGCTGTTGCACGATGCCGTGCACGACAATCTGACCGGCCTGCCGAACCGGGAATTGCTTATGAACCGGCTGGAGGCGATCATCTCGATCGCGCGCACCGAAGAGAAGGTCCGTCCCACCGTCTTCGTCATCGACATCGACCGGTTCAAGCAGGTCAATGACGGGCTCGGCATCTCGGCCGGCGATACCATCCTGCTCACTGTTGCGCGCCGGCTGCACCGGCTGCTCAAGCCGAAGGATTCGCTGTCGCGCTTTGCCGGCGACCAGTTCGCGCTGATGCTGCTTTCCGAGCAGGACCCGGCCCGCATCGCAGCCGTTGCCGATGCCATCAAGCATGCGATCAACAATCCGATTACCTTTGCCAAACGCGAGATCGTGCTGACCGCCTCGATCGGTCTGGTCACCTGGACCTCGGCGCAGAGTTCGGCCGAGGACATGGTCAAGGACGCCGAGCTTGCCATGCACCAGGCCAAGCGTTTTGGCGGCGACAGGATCGAACCGTTCCGACCCGCCTTTCGGACCGTCGGCACCGACCGGCTGCAGTTCGAGTCCGACCTGCGCCGCGCCATCGAACGGCGCGAATTCACACTCGCCTACCAGCCGATCGTGCGGCTGGAAGACGGCAGTGTTGCCGGCTTCGAGGCGCTTTTGCGCTGGGATCATCCGCGTCGCGGCATGATCCCGCCAGGCGATTTCATCCCGGTCGCCGAGAGCTGCGGCCTGATCGTGCAGCTTGGCTTGTTCGCCATGCAACAGGCCGCCGAAGATCTGGCGGGATGGCAAAAGCAGATCGGCGACGCGCCGCTGTCGGTTTCGGTCAACCTGTCCAGCCGACAGCTCATCCGCCGCGATCTGGTCAGCGACGTCCGCTCGGTGATCGCGCGGGCCAATCTGAAGCCGCGCTGTTTCCGGCTCGAGCTCACCGAATCGCTGGTGATGGACAATCCCGAGCAGACAGCCCATGTGCTGAACAAGCTGAAGAAGCTTGGCATCGGCCTGTCGCTGGACGATTTCGGCACCGGCTACTCATCGCTGGCCTATCTGACGCGCTTTCCCTTCGACACGATCAAGATCGACAAGAGCTTTGTCGACGACACGACACCGAAGCGCGCGGTGCTGCTCAAATCGATGGTCAACATGGCGCATGAACTCGGCCTTTCGGTCGTGGCCGAGGGCATTTCGGACGAAAGCGATGCGCTCGAACTGCGCCAGATGGGCTGCGAATATGTGCAGAGCTTCATGTTCGGCGCGCCGATGCCCGGTGATCAGGTGCTGAGGACGCTGAAGGAACAGTATCCGCTGACCCGGGCTTGATCTTGTTCATGTCGTTGTCCCAAAACCGCTGCCCTTTTTGGGCGGCATGAGCCTGGCGATTGGCACCCGCTGGAGCGCATCGGCAAGGTCTCGGCTCCCGCGGCTCGGCACTCCATCAATAGTACGACCAGAGGTCACGCGACTGTGAACTGGGAGTATTGGTTTGCGGCTCGCGCTGTGCATCATACCGACTTCGCGAAATCGGTGCGAAGAGCGGACCCGCTGATAATTCAGCCTGCTGCCCGGAATCACCGGGTCATGATGGAGGCCCAACTGATGAATTTCGACAAGATTTCTGCCTGGGCTCCGGTGTGGTTAAGCGTCGTGAGGATCATGTCGGCGCTGCTGTTTCTGCAGCACGGAACTCAAAAGCTCTTCAATTTTCCGCCCGCGCCCGAGCCGATGCAACTGTCGGGGCTTATTGTGATCCAGGCATTGATCGAGCTGATCGGAGGCGCGCTGCTTGCCCTCGGACTCTTCACCCGGCCCGTCGCGTTCATTCTGTCCGGCAACATGGCGGTCGCCTATTTCATGGCGCATGCGCCGCAAAACTTCTTTCCGGTTGTCAACGAGGGCGACTCGTCAATCCTCTACTGCTTCATTTTCCTGTACTTCTTTTTCGCGGGAGGCGGCGCGTGGAGCGTCGATGCGGCCCGTCGCGGGACCGGCCTCGCGACGCCCTGAACAGGATCGCGAGGGTACTTGCTGGGCGGCACCAGCGGAGCATATCCGACAGCCTGCCAGGTCGAAATGATAGGAATTTCCGGCTCCGCTTATCGTCGCTTTCGGGCCCTTCGCTGGACATTCCCCAACACGAGATACGCGCCCTTAGGGCGGCCATTGCCGCACTTTTAACCCGTCGCTTTCCCTTACGCGGGCATCAAATCCCGCATGATCGCGACCGTGCTGCTCGTGTCTAGGTGCCTTCTGTCGGCGATAGAGATAGTTCTCGGGAAGACCGAGGCGATGGCACGACTGGACGGCCGGAGATGAAGGGAGCACGATGCGCTCGCAGATTGCAGCCGTCGTCTTCACAAAAGCACGCTCCCACGGCTTCAACGTCCAGTGGTCGCCGAGTGCCAACCGCTTGCGGACCCAGCGGGGCAGGATCTCGACAGCTGCCTTCAGAAATGGCCGCTGAAGCGGTTGAGCCACTCCCGGCAAGACGGGAACGTCTTCCATGATCTGCAGGAATTCCAGGACGATCGGCGATGCGACGAGTCTTTGCCTCATCACGTCGAACAGCGCGTAAAGCTCGGCCTGCGACGTGGGCGCGCCAACCGCACCATAGAGAAGCGCGACGGGGCGAGCCTCGGCGAACATCGTATCCCGTTCGAAAAAATGCAGCCGATGCACATAGATGTGATAGGCCTCCATGAAACCAAACCCGGCCGTCGCTTGCACCCAGTCCAGCAACTCCGGGTCGGTGGCGTGGTATGGCTCACCTTCGCTGGTTCGGCCTGAAACGCGCCCATGCATCCTGACCACACCTTCAATCATGGCCTCAGCCTTGGTCCGGGGACCGTAGACCGTGACCAAGGCGGCGAGGCCGGTACGCTGTAATCGCCGGAGCGCGTCGGAGCTGAATGTGCTGTGCTGCCAAATGGCGTCGCGAACCCGCGGCTCTGCCAATTCGAGCAGCACCGCCGCAACCCCGCCGATGAACAGCGCAACCGGGTTCTTGAAAATACGCCACGACACCGAGTTGGGCGGCAACAGCGCCGGCTCGCCCTGCGGGGTCGAGAAGTCCATCTGCGATCCGAGCCGCTGGCGCATGAACGACTGCGCAAGAGTATCCACACGACGCCCAAGCGGGCGAGGCAGAGGAAGGGTGCCCGAATTGCCAAACATGCTCCGACTCTCCTGGCAACGCGTGTGGCTGGCGGATGAAGCACGAACGACTTGGCCCTTCCGTCGTTCCAAAGATTCAAACTGGCGCGCTGCATAACTCCGCAAGACACCGCCCGGACAGTCATCACGAGCCCCGTCGCGCCGGCCCTATGGGGTGAGATCGAGCGCCGGCACGATTCTGTGATAGGGCAGCCCCGCATCGTCGTTTAGACGCTTCACGTCGACATCGGAGGCAGCGTCAAACAGGCACATGCAGCGCCCGTCCTCCGGTGCGAAGGTCGAGCGCAGATAGCTGATGTCGGTGCCGTTGGAAGTCATCTCGGCGGCTTTGCTGATCGCCGCCTTCTGCGCATCTCCCAGAGCTTCCATGCTGATGCCCTTGAGGTCGCGTTCCACCATGTAGACGGTCATTTCCAGATCTCCTCCTGTGAACAGTGACCACAGGAGTTGAATGCAGCGGCGGGCGAAAGAGAACGACATTTTTTCTATCGATCGATAGCCGACAGTTATCGATGAAAGGATTACAATGTCGTTTCGTGGAACCGCCTCGGAGGGCTCGCCATGGAGATGTTTCAGGTCCGCTACGTGCTTGCCGCCGCGAAGATGCTGAACTTCACCAAGGCCGCCACCGATTGCAATGTGTCTCAACCGGCGCTCACCAAAGCGGTCAAGACGCTCGAGGATGAGCTTGGCGCGCCCTTGTTCCACCGCGAGGGAAGGCGCGTCCTCCTGAGTGAGTTCGGGCGCTCCATTCTGCCGCATCTTCAGCAGATCATGCAGGAGGCCCACGCAACCAGAACGCTTGCCGACAATTTCAGGCTGCTCAACCAGGTGCCGATCCGCCTCGGCGTCATGTCGACCATCGGCCATGTGAAGCTCGCCCGGTTCCTCGCAAAGTTCCAGCGCGACTATCATGGCGTCGAGCTTGAAGTTAGCGAGGCGAGCGTTCAGGAACTGAAAAACAGGCTTGAGCAAGGCGATCTCGATCTTGCCGTTCTCAATCCGCTGGAGGGATTGGGGGCGGCGTTCCGCGTCCATGATCTCTACAGTGAGCGTTACGTCGTCGTATTCGCGCCGGATCACCGGCTTGCGAGCCTCAATGCAATCAAGTTGGTCGATCTCTCTCAAGAACCCTATGTCGATCGTCTGTCCTGTGAAATGCGGGACTTGGTGATGGGTGCGTGCCGGGAAAGAAACGTCAGCCTTTATGCCCGCTTTCGTTCCGAGCGCGAGGATTGGATCCAATCAATGGTGCTGGCGCGGATCGGCTTCGCCTTCATGCCTGAATATTCGGTGACATCGCCTGAACTTTTGCAGCGTCCGCTGATCGAACCCGCGGTGGCACGCACGGTGTCCCTGGCTAGCGTTCCGGGCCGGCCCTATAGCCCGGCAACGGCGGCGATGGTGCGAGCTGCCCAGACGTTCGATTGGCCAGGCTAGGCGTTTATCGCTGAGGCTTGAACTATGCAGATTTGAGATCCGTCAGATTCAACTTTTCGGCCGCCCGGCCCACGTGGCGCTCGTCGTGCACGATCTCAAACAGAACGAGGAGGTTGAGCTCTGCGCGGGATAGGCCAATTCTGTTCAGCATGTCGATGAAATCATATCACTGGATTCAGCATCATTGAAGTGCGATCTCCTGAGCGAGCGGAGCAGCGCAAGGCGCGCTTCGCATCGGAAACAGATGCAGGAGCACCCGCATGCCGGTATCACGACGTTCCCTTCTCGCCGCAGCAAGCGCTGGCGTGGCATTGTCACAAACTGCAAGATCAACGAAAGCCTCGGCACAGGCTCTTGCGGAGCCTGCGATAGACCAGACGGTTGCCGATCTCGTCGAGCGTTCTGCGGAAGCAAATTCGGCGCTGATGCGCGGGGAGATAACGAAGTACTACGAGGTGATCCCACATACCGAGGACTTCCTGCTGATGTCTCCATTCGGAGGAAAGCCCACGCGGGCGTCTGAACTGACTGCCGAGCGGATCGAGGCGATGGGCCGCTTTTTCAAGAACGGCACCTTCAAGCACGAAATTCTTCAAGCCTATGGTTCCGCCGACATGGTGGTCCTCGCGATCATTGAACGCCCGCACGTCGAGGTCGGCGGTCTGCCAGCCCAGGATTGGCCGCTGCGGGTTACGTTGGTCTATCGCCGTGAAGAGGCGGAATGGCGCTTGGTGCATCGGCACGCTGACCCCCTGGTCAACGGCGTGAGTCTGGAGCAGGCGGCGGCCCTTGCGCGCGGCGAAGCCGGGTGATGCGAAGAATGTTGCCATCCCGGCGGAGCGCTCTGGCTGCTGCCAAAGCCCGCTGAAAGGTTTTCGCTTCTCGTCAATGCAAAACGTCATTTTATGGCGCCAAATGTCGCCCGATGCGCCTTACGAGCACCTGCTGGCGCCGGTGGAGTAGATCCGCCATAGTCATGCGCCCTGCTCGCTACAGACGGTTGAAAACGGCTGAAAGCAACGCATTAACCTGATCCCGGCTTGCGGATACTAGAAACGCGAGGCGCGGACCCTCATTCTTCGGCCGCTTCGCCTATGCGAGCCTGGCTTTGAGGGAGGACGATCATGACCTTGCCCAGCTACGCAATGAACCAGGTAAGTTTCCCGGAGATGTACGAGCGGTGGCTCGTCGGCGCTCTCTTCCGTCCATGGGCCGAGATGGCCCTTGACGAGTTGGAATTGTCTTCGGGCGATCGCCTACTCGATATCGCTTGCGGAACAGGAATAGTGGCGCGCGTTGCGAGAGAGCGGCTCGGTGAAGCCGGATATATCGTCGGCGTGGACATCAGCCCCGACATGCTTGCTGTGGCGCGGGCTGTAGAACCAGCCATCGACTGGCGCCAGGGCAATGCCGGCGAGTTGCCTCTGCGTAGTGGTGAGACGTTCGACGTGGTCGTCTGCCAGCAAGGACTGCAGTTCTTTCCTGACAAATCCGCGGCGGCGGCGCAGATGCGTCGCGCGCTGACGAAGGGTGGTAGGCTGGCGATCGCCACGTGGCGCCCGGACGACGAAATCCCGTTCTTTCGCGAACTGCGCCGCGTCGCGGAGCGCCATCTGGGCGCCATCGCCGATCAACGGTACAGCTTCGGGGAAGCGGCTCCACTTGAGGCGCTGTTGCGAGACGCCGGCTTCCACGAGGTCCGATCGAGGATTGTTTCGCGCACCATCCATTTCGGGGAAGGCGTACCTTTCCTGCATTTGAATTCGATGGCGCTGGTCGGGATGAGTTCCTTAGCCAAGAAAATGGGCGATCAGGAACGCAAGCGCGTCGTGGAGGCGATCGTGAGCGAGAGTGCGCCCGTGCTGCAGCCATACACCATCGGGTCGGGACTGGCCTTCGAGCTCAGCACCAATCTGGCGACAGCCAAAGGCTAAATGATCTCACCAACGGAGAACTCGTTCGATCGACTATTGTGCCGAGAATGACTGCTCATTCACACATGCCGTTCGAGAACCGAAAGGATTGCCCCGCTGCGGTCGAGGGAGACCACCTCAGGGAAATTTCTGCTCGCAATCGAGAGGCTTCACAAGCAACGCATCGGCTACGCAGCCCTCGATTAAAACCAGCTTGTTTTACATTCCGAATTATTTCGCCGCACTGTGGACATTGTGCCGCCATTATCCATGATTAGTTGAATGAAGCACTGACCGTTCTTCTTGTCTTTTTCGACGTTGACGGCTCAACGTTGGAAATAGACCTGCCCCAAAGTATCTGGGCGGCTAGACAAGGAACGGAGGGGGACCTGGCGTCACTCCAAAGAACATTTGAATTCTTTGCTTGCGGAGCCGCAATCCTTTCGGGTGGCCGGCCTTTGTCGAAAAGGATCGCGGGGCTTGGCCTGGCGGCGACTGTGGCAGTTATGCCATGGCCGGTTTATTCGGGCGTCTTGGCCAACGGCGTGACCGAAGCCGCGGTTGCCACTGCTGTTCCGTTCTCGGCTCTGAGTTTCCCCTCGGCCGCGCCCGAGTTCGACATCATCGATCCAGACACCATATCGACCTCTGGACGCGAGGGAGAACGCACGCTGGCCCAGGCATTGAAGGGCACCGTCTCCATCCTTTCCCAAGGCGCGGAACAGATCGTCCTCGGCATGTCGATGCACGAGTTCGGCGAGTACAAGGTGTCGCAGCACATCGCCAGCGAAATCCTTCGTGCAGCCAACGACACCCAATTTCCTGCCGACACGCTTTTTGCGATCGCCGAGAAGGAATCCTCCTTCGACATCAACAATCGCCCGCCTAAAGGGTCGGCGCTTGGTCTTATGCAATTCCTCGACCAGACATGGCTCGAGGCGGTGAAGAGGTACGGTGCAGAATTCGGCCTGGGCGACGAAGCGGAACTGATCCGGACCCGCCCCGAGGGCAAGCGCGAATACCATTTCGTCGAGGACAAGGCCGAAGAACAGCGCATCCTTGAATTCAGGCGCGATCCCTATCTGTCGGCGGCACTTGCGGCCAAGAACCTTCTCGCGGCCAAGCAACGCATCGAAGCTCGTCTTGAGAAGGCCATGGATGAAAGGGATCTCTACCTCCCCCATTTTCTTGGCACCAACGGGGCAGCAGCGCTCCTGTCGAATGCCGATGAGAAGCCCAATGCCACGGCCAGCACAATCTTCCCCAACGCGGCACGCTTCAATATTGCGATCTTCAAGGCCGAGGGAAAACAGCTCACCGTCGGCCAGTTTCACCAGCGCCTGCGCTCCTTCCTGGAAGCCCGCATCGGCAAATACAGCGATGTCGAAACGCGCGTGAAAGAGGCTGACCTGTCCTGGACGTCAGGTTTCGAGAATCTCGTCTACGATCTGGGCAAACGGCTGGCGATGGCAATGCGGCGGTAACCAGCCAGGTATCGGATTTTCACCTCTAGGCGTGACCGGCGGCCAGGCTGAGATGCGCGAGGTCGATACCGATCGAAGCGAGTATCCGGTCGTATTTGCGCTCGATGTCGGTATCGAACAGAAGCTCCGCATTTGCCGGGCAGGTCAGCCAACCGTTCTCGGCGATTTCGCTTTCCAACTGACCGGCGCCCCAGCCCGAATAGCCGAGCGCCATCAGCGCGTGCCGAGGCCCACGGCCCGACGAAATGGCGCGCAAAATGTCGACGGTCGCGGTCAGGCAAATGTCGTCGGAGACGGCCAGCGACGATTCCACCCGGTAGTCGCCCGAATGCAGGACGAAGCCGCGGCTCCGATCCACCGGTCCGCCGTTGCGGACGACGAAGTCGCGGGCCTGCGCGGGCAAGCGGATCGCCTCCTGTTCGTTCATGATACCGAGTTGCACGAGCAGATCCGGAAACAGCATCTGCTGTGTCTGGTTGATGACCAGGCCCATCGCGCCTTCGTCGCTGTGCGCGCAAATATAGATGACGGAGCGCGTGAAGCGGTCGTCCTTCATGCCAGGCATGGCAATCAGGAACTGGTCGTCGAGGAAGCCGCGTCCCGCAGCCATCTTCTTGTGGCGCAACAAGTCCATGAGGGGAGGGTAACGCGTTTCTGGAGCGCCGAAAAGATGCGCCGCACGCGATTTGGTCGCAGATGTGCATCGAAGGCACGCAAAGCCGTGCCCGAGGTCACGCAAAGCTGTGCCCGAGGTCACGCAAATATGATAGCAGCGACGCCATGAAGTCATTGCGCAGCCATGAACGGAGGCTCAAATCACCGCCATGCAAAGCTTGAAAGTCCTGCTGCTCAGCGCCGCTGTTGGATGTGGAACCGGTCTTCCCGCCGCAGCATCCTCATCGATGTGGTACGATAGCGAAGGCGGCAAAGTACGCCTTGTGACCAGCGGCAAGCCTGACACAGCCGGGCGCATCCATGGCGTCCTCGATATTTCGCTCAAGCCTGGCTGGAAAACCTACTGGCGCGATCCGGGCGACGCGGGCGTGCCGCCGCAAATCGGTATCTCGGCCAGCACCAACATTGCCAGCGCGACGTTTTCGTTTCCACCACCCCAGCGCCACGACGACGGCTCCGGCAAATGGGCCGGCTACGACCATCCGGTTTCGCTGCCGGTAACGTTCACGCTGTCGGCGCCGAACGAGCCGGCCGTCATCGATGCCGATATCTTTCTCGGAATTTGTGAGACGATCTGCATCCCGGTGCAAACAAAGCTGACCATCGATCCGGGCTCCGATCCCGACAATGTCGAAGACGCCGCTTTGGTGAAGGCGGCCTTTGCAACGCTGCCTGCTCCCGCAAGACCCGATTTCGGCGCCACTATCCTGCCGGGCGACCGCGAGACACTGATTGTCGAGGCGAGCTTTCCGGGGAATCCCAAAGCAGCGGATTTCTTCGTCGCCGGTGAGCGCGACTACATGTTCGGCGTGCCGGCCCGCAGCGAAAAGGACGGCAAGCTGGTGTTTACCGTGCCGATCCTCGACAGGCCGACGACGACGCCGACGGATGGCGGACTTTACTATACGCTGACAACTGCGGCCGGCGCCGTCGAAGGCCTGCTGCCGTTCCCTTGATCCCCAGCAAAGGATGTTCAGATCGAGCATCCCTTGCTCCGGCCACCCCGACAGTTGCGGGAAACGGCTGAATTCGCTATCGCAAGGACACTCCCTTCCATTTGTCAAAACGAGGACCACGATGATGATTGCCGTTGGCGACAAGCTGCCCCAAGCGACCTTCAAGACGATGACTGCCGACGGCGCAAAAGCGATCACGACGGCCGAGATTTTCTCGGGAAAGAAGGTGGTGCTGTTTGCTGTTCCCGGCGCTTTCACGCCGACCTGCTCCAACAACCATCTGCCCGGCTTTCTGGACAATTACGACGCCATCCTGGCGCGCGGCGTCGACACCATCGCCGTCGTAGCCGTCAACGATGTTCACGTAATGGGCGCCTGGGCCCGCTTCAGCGGCGGTGAAGGCAAGATCCTCTATCTTGCCGACGGCAATGGCGATTTCGTCAAGTCGATCGGTCTCGACGCCGACCTTTCCGGCGGTGGCATGGGGCTGCGCTCGAAGCGGTTTTCGATGATCGTCGACGACGGCAAGGTCGCCGCGCTCAATGTCGAGACAAAGCCTGGCGTTGATGAATCCGGTGCTGCTTACATTCTCGGACAGCTTTCCGTTTTGGCGACAGCATAGGCCGAGGTTGCCGCGGTCCTTCGGCCTGACGATCGCGCTCGTTTCGGCAGCGGCGCGTCCAATTGGGCGTGCAAAGAACGCTGTTCGGGAATTGCCTGCTTTTAGGGGACCTCAATGATGTTTGACCACTTCTGGCGCGCTGTGGCGATCGGCATCGGCGCCACGGCGCTCATGGACCTCTGGGCGATTTTCCTGAACACGGTGTTTGCTCAGCCACGGCCGAACTGGGGGCTGGTTGGTCGCTGGGTCTGGCACCTGAGGGACGGCAAGGTCTTCCATGACGATATCGGCGAGGCAGCACCCTATGCGCATGAATCGGCGCTGGGCTGGGCCTTCCACTACTTTGTCGGCATCGTCTACGGCATCATTCTGGCCGTTTTGGCTGGAGCGGCGTGGCTGGCCGCGCCGACCTTCCTGCCGGCCTTCATCCTCGGCATCGTCACCGTAGGCGCCGGCTGGTTCCTGCTGGCGCCCGGCATGGGCGCCGGCTGGGCCGCGTCAAAGCGCCCCAACCCGATGCAGATCCGCGCCCTCAACCTCGTGTCGCATACTGTGTTCGCGCTCGGACTTTTCGGCACGGCGCTGCTGATCCGCTGAATATGGCGGACCAGACTGGTCAGTAGTCTAGACTGGTCAGTAGCCCAGACTGGTCAGTAGCTTTGGGTCGAGCGGCGCAGTTTCCTGGCTGTCGGCTGCTTGGCTTGGGTGTTTTCCCCAGCCGAAACGGGCGCGGGCCGGGCCGTCTTGTTCTTGAACGGCGCCATGCCGAGCCGCGCCAGTTCGTCGGCACGCTCGTTCTCCGGATGGCCGGCATGGCCCTTGACCCAGTGCCAGATCACCTGATGACGGTTGCGCGCCTCGTCGAGCGCCTGCCACAGTTCGGCATTCTTCACCGGTTGCCTGGCAGCGGTCTTCCAGCCGTTGCGCTTCCAGCCGTCGATCCAGCTGAAAATGCCGTCCTTGACATAGTTGCTGTCGGTATAAAGATCGACCGAACAGGGTTCTTTCAGCGCATTGAGCGCCGAGATGGCGGCCAAAAGTTCCATGCGGTTGTTGGTGGTAGCAGCCTCGCCGCCCGACAGTTCCTTCATGACGCCGTTGAAGCGCAGGACAGCCCCCCAGCCGCCAGGCCCCGGATTGCCCGAACAGGCACCATCGGTAAAGATTTCAACGCGCTTGGTCATGTCAGTCCGTATTCGGAAGGAGATTTGATCGCTCGGTGGAAACGCATGCGCCTGATATATTCGGTCGGATCGCGTTTCACGACCAGCCCGCCGTTGGCAATGGTCAGCCAGTCGTAGAGCCGGGTCAGCATGAAGCGCAATGCCGAGCCGCGCGCCAGCATCGGCAGCGCAGCTTTCTCTTCGCCGCTCAAGGGCCGCACGCTTTGGTAACCGGCAAGCAGCGCCGTGCCCTTGGTCAGGTTGAAGGAAAAATCCTTCTCGAAGCACCAGGCATTGAGGCAGGTAGCGACATCATAGGCGTAGAGATCGTTGCAGGCGAAATAGAAGTCGATCAGCCCCGACAGTTTCTCGCCGAGGAAGAAGACGTTGTCGGGGAAAAGATCGGCATGGATGATGCCTTCCGGCAGGCCGTTCGGCCAGTTCCTCTCGAAATCGGCGAAGTCGGCATCGACCTCGGCCGCCAGTCCCGGCTCGACCTCGTCGGCGCGAGGGCGAGAGGCGCTCCACAGCTTGCGCCAGCCATCGATGGCAAGGGCATTCGGACGGGTCATCGGAAAGTCGGCGCCGGCCAGATGCAGCGCCGCCAGCGCCTTGCCGACCTCGCTGCAATGCGCTGATGTCGGCCGCCGCAGCGAAACGCCTTCGAGGAAGGTGATGATGACCGCCGGCCGGCCGGCAAGCGTTCCGATGACGTCGCCATCATGCGCGGTCACCGGAAGCGGGCAGGAAATGCCCTTCCTGGCGAGATGGCTCATGAGGCCGAGGAAGAACGGCAGATCGGCCTTGTCGACGCGCTTTTCGTAGAGCGTCAGGATGTAGGAGCCGCTGGTCGTGTGCAGCAGGAAGTTCGAGTTCTCGGTGCCTTCGGCGATGCCCTTGTAGGACAGGAGATCGCCGACTGGATAGGCCTTCAGGAACGCGCCGAGCTCGCTTTCGTTGACGTCGGTGTAGACCGCCATGAACCTTACGCGGCCCCGTTGACGAAAGCCATGTCGGCCGCCGTCAGCTCGACGTCGCGCAGCACCCGCATCACCGGAAAATCCTCGGTTTCCGTCGCCGTCACCGCCAGCTCGATGGTTACGTCGAAGCGCTGCCGGAACGCATCGATGATCTCGTCGACGATGATTTCCGGCGCCGATGCACCTGCCGACAGACCGAGCGTCGAGATGCCGGCGATCTCGGTCCATGGAATCTCGGAGGCGCGCTGCACCAGAAGCGACATCGAGGCGCCGGCGCGTTCGGCCACTTCGACGAGACGCCGCGAATTTGAGGAGTTGGGAGCGCCGACGATCAGGAAGAGATCGGCACCCGCGGCGGTCTCCTTGACCGCTTCCTGGCGATTGGTGGTGGCGTAGCAGATCGATTCCGCTGCCGCTGCATGCAAATCGGGAAAACGATCCTTAAGCACCCGAATGATGCCGGCGGTGTCCTCGACCGACAGCGTCGTCTGGGTGACGAACCCGAGCGCCTGCGGGTCGGCGGGCACCAAATTCGCCGCGTCGGCTTCGGTCTCGATCAAGGTGACGGCGCCGTCCGGCAACTGCCCCATCGTGCCGATCACTTCCGGGTGGCCGGCATGGCCGATCAGAAGCACATGACGGCCGAGCCGCTGATGGCGCATTGCCTGTTTGTGGACCTTCGACACCAGCGGGCAGGTGGCGTCGAGATAGAAGAGGTTGCGCGCCTGGGCGTCCGCCGGCACCGACTTCGGCACGCCATGCGCCGAAAAGACAACCGGGCTCTGACGATGTTCCGCCGGTATCTCGGAGAGCTCCTCGATGAACACCGCACCGAGGCTTTGCAACCCCTCGACGACGTAGCGATTATGCACGATCTCGTGGCGGACATAGACCGGCGCGCCGTATTTCTTCAGCGCCAGCACGACGATCTGGATGGCGCGGTCGACGCCGGCGCAGAAGCCACGCGGCTGGCAGAGCCTTATCGTCAGCGGTGGCTTTGTGGTCGTGTGAAGCATGATTCCCGGCCGGTTTTCGTAGCGTGAACTCAAGTCTTGAACTCAAGGCGCGAAATGAGGCGCGCACCCCTGCCCTGTCAAGGGGCGCTGGTGCCGATCATTCTTCTTTGGCCGGGCGGCGAAGCCTGAAGATGAGGACGCCGGCAAGGGCAGCGGCAAGGCCGTACCAGGTTACGGCGTATTGCAGATGGCTGTTCGGCAGGTCGATGATTGTAACGCCGCCGACCGGCAGCCCACCCGGGTTCGGCGTGGCGTTCGCGTCGATAAAGAATGGCACCAGCCCCGCGCCGGCCGGCAGACCGGCGCTGGCCGCCATGGCGTCGCGATCCTTCCAGTAGAAGATGTTTTTCTGCGGATCATTGTCGGGAAGCATCATCGAGGGCTTTGCCGGCAGCGGATTGCGGGCGAGCCCCGTCACCGTCACCTGGCCTGCACCCTGGCTTTGCGGGCGCTTGGCAGCGTCCTTGAGATCGTACGGCACGAAGCCGCGATTGATCAGAACGAAGCGCCCGTCCTCCAGATGCAAGGGCGTGAAGACATCGAAACCGGACTGGCCTTCCCAGGTCGCGAAGAAATGTCGCTCGCCTTGATGCAGGAAGGTGCCTGATGCCGTCACCGGCGTGTAATCGACATCGCCGCTGGCGGCAAACCGCTTTTCGACCTCGGCCAACGGCACGGGCGCTGAGTGCGTGCGCTGGTCGATGGTCTGGAGAAGACCCTCTTTCCAGTACAGGCGCTGGAGTTGCCAGGTGCCGAGCGCCAGCAGGATGAAGAACAGCACGAGGCCGAGGCCAAGCAGCAATACCGTCTTCGGCCGCGAACGGCCCGCAATCGAAGCGGATGTCGTGCTCATTCGCCGAGGTCCAGCCTGCCCTCTGCCGCCTTGTTGCGGTATTGCAGCGTCAGGAGCACGCCCTTGATCAGCCTGAGCGCGCCCAGGCAAAGCACCAGCGTCAGCGGTATCCACAGCAGGAAATGCAGCCAGAGCGGCGGGCTGAGCGTCACCTCCATCCACAGCGCCAGCCCGACTACGATGAAGCCGATGATCAGGATGACGAACACCGCCGGGCCGTCGCCGGCATCGGCGTAGGAATAGTCGAGGCCGCAATTGGCGCAGCGTTCGCCGACGGTGAGGAAGCCGGAAAACAGCCGGCCCTCGCCGCAGCGCGGGCAGCGGCCGTGCAGGCCAGCCGAAATCGGATCGATTGCTGGCCAGATCGCCTTGTCGTCGCTCATTGCGATACTTTAGTGCCCTTCACTCCAAAAGGTAAGGCGGCCACGTCGCCGCAGCCGCCTCATCGATTTCCTCCGAAGATTTCAGTGGCCTTCGATGACCGCGCCGCTCGAGGCCCAGACATAGATCGACGCGAACAGGAACAGCCAGACTACGTCGACGAAGTGCCAGTACCAGGCGGCGGCCTCGAAGCCGAAATGGTGCTTGGGCGTGAAGTCGCCCTTCATCGCGCGGACCAGGCAGACCAGCAGGAAGATGGTGCCGATGATGACGTGGAAGCCGTGGAAGCCGGTCGCCATGAAGAAAGTGGCGCCGTAGATCGAATCCCTGAAGCCGAACGGCGCGTGCATGTATTCGTAAGCCTGCACCATGGTGAACAGGATGCCGAGACCGACGGTCAGCACCAGGCCGTTGATCAGCCCCTTGCGGTCGCCATGAAGCAGCGCGTGGTGCGCCCAGGTCACCGTAGTGCCCGACAGAAGCAGGATGACGGTGTTGTAGAGCGGCAGGTGGAAGGGGTCGAGGACCTCAACGCCCTTCGGCGGCCAGACACCGCCGGTGAAGGTGGCGCGGGCATATTGCTGTGCCTCGCCGGGAAACAGGCTGGCGTCGAAGAAAGCCCAGAACCAGGCGACGAAGAACATCACCTCGGAAGCGATGAACATGATCATGCCGTAGCGCAGATGCAGCGACACAACACGCGTGTGGTGGCCTTCATGCGCTTCCCTGATGGTATCCGACCACCAGGCGTACATGGTGTAGATGACGATCAAGAGGCCGATGAAGAACAGCCACGGATTGGCGATGTTGAAGCCGAAGATCGGGAAATCGCCGCCCTTGAGATACTGCATGTAACAGACGCCGCCGATCGCGGTGACCAACGCACCGACCGAGCCGAGGAAAGGCCACGGGCTCGGGTCGACGAGATGGTAATCATGTTGTGGTTTTGCGTGCGCGTCTGCCATATCAACCCCCGAGGCTTCGTTCGGTATGTGAAACTTTGTTGCTTGTGCCTTCGGCCGGCACTGACAACACGACCGGCTTCTTCTTCTCGTTCTTCTCGACCGGGAACATCGTGTAGGACAGGGTAATCGTCTTCAGGTCCTTCAATTCCGGCGCATTGACGATGTCGGGATCTACATAGAACACGACCGGCATGTCCAGCGTCTCGCCAGGCTTCAGCGTGGTATCGGTAAAGCAGAAACACTCGACCTTGTTGAAGTAAGACCCCGCAAATTCCGGCTGCACATTAAAGGTCGCGCGGGCCGTGGTGGCGCGGACGAACTTGTTGGTGGCGCTATAATGCGCCTGGGCCGTCTCGCCTATCTTGATGGTGACGGAGCGGGCGACCGGCTCGAACTGCCAGGGCACGCCGGCCGTGTTGGCGTCGAATCGGATGGTGATATCGCGGTCGAGCACTCGGTCGGCATATTGCTGCGTTGCGCGTTTCACGGTGCCGCCGTAACCGGTCGCTTGGCAGAACATCGCGTAGAGCGGCACCGCGGCATAGGCCATGCCGATCATGCCGCCGAAAAAGGCGATGCAGACGCCGGCGACGATGCGGTTGGTGTTCTTGTTTTGAGGATGGGTCACCGTTTGGCGGTTCATCTGAGCCTCACATCGTTCCGGTGAGGTTGTGACCGAATTTCACGACGGTCGCGATGTAGAAGATGACGACAAGCACCGCCAGCGCCAAGCCGATGGCTACCGAGCGGTTGCGCCGGGCCTTCTGCTGGCGCTCCGTCAGCGCGACGAGTTCAAGCTTCTTGTCGGCCATGGTCATGCTCCGCCCGTGGCCAGCGCGCGCCCGACAACGCAGTCGGCAAGGTAGATGGCGAAGATGGCGAAGAGGTAGAGCAGCGAGTAGCCGAACAATGCCTTGGCTGGCTTCATCACATGGTCGTCATCCGCCATCCGCAGCACCTGCCACGCATACCAGACGAAGCCGGCGCCAAGCAGCACCGCAAGGACGCCATAGATGGGTGTGGTGAAGCCGAGCGCCCACGGCAGCACGCCAACCGGCGCAAGGATCAGCGCATAGGCGAAGATCTGGCGTCGGGTCGAAGCCTGGCCGGCGACATTCGGCATCATCGGGATGCCGGCCCTGGCATAGTCCTCGGACTTGAAGAGGGCGAGCGCCCAGAAATGCGGCGGCGTCCACAGGAAGATGATCAGGAACAGGACGACGCTTTCCAGGCTGACGGTTCCGGTCACCGCGGCCCAGCCGATCACCGGCGGAATGGCGCCGGCAGCACCGCCGATGACGATGTTCTGCGGGGTCCAGCGCTTCAGCCACATCGTGTAGACGACGGCATAGAAGAAGATGGTGAAGGCCAGGAGCGTCGCCGACAACCAATTGACCAGCACGCCGAGCGTCATCACCGACAGCACCGACAGCACCAGGCCGAAACTCAGCGCCTCGCCTGGCCGGATGCGGCCGGCCGGCACCGGACGGCTGGCGGTCCTGGTCATCACCGCATCGATATCGGCGTCATACCACATGTTGAGCGCGCCGGACGCGCCAGCACCAATGGCAATAGCCAGGATCGCGATCACCGCCAGAAGCGGATTGATGGCCACAGGTGCCGCGACCAGGCCGACAAAGGCGGTGAACACCACCAGCGACATGACGCGCGGCTTCAACAGTGCGAAGAAATCGCCCGCCGTCGCTTCCGACATGCGAAAGCCCGGTTCGTCAGTCAAGGTGTCGTCGACAAGGGCCATGCGTACTTAAAGTCCATCATTCCGTTGGCCAAAACCGCCGGGCGAACCGGCGATTCAGTATTCGCCCAGGCAGAAGCCTATTTGATCTTCGGCAGCTGTTCCCACTGGTGGAAGGGCGGCGGCGAAGGCAGCTGCCATTCAAGCGTCGTCGCACCCTCGCCCCATGGATTGGCGCCGGCCACCCGCTTCTTCTGGAAGGCCTCGAACACGCCATAGAGGAAGATGACCACGCCGACGGCCGAAATATACGAGCCGTAGGACGACACCATGTTCCAGCCGGCAAACGCATCCGGATAGTCGATGTAGCGGCGCGGCATGCCTGAAAGTCCGAGGAAATGCTGCGGGAAGAAGACGAGGTTGACGCCGACGAAGGTAACCCAGAAGTGGGTATTGGCGATGACAGGCGAATACATGTAGCCGGTCATCTTCGGGAACCAGTAGTACCAGCCGGCGAAGATGGCAAAGACCGCGCCCAGCGACAGCACATAATGGAAATGCGCGACCACGTAATAGGTGTCGTGCAGCGGGCGGTCGAGACCGGCATTGGCAAGCTGGACGCCGGTAACGCCGCCGACGGTGAACAGGAAGATGAAGCCAATCGCCCACAGCATCGGGGTCTTGAGCGAAATCGACCCGCCCCACATGGTGGCGATCCACGAGAATATCTTCACGCCCGTCGGCACCGCGATAACCATCGTGGCGAAGACGAAATAGCGCTGCGTGTCGAGCGACAGGCCGGTCGTGTACATGTGGTGCGCCCAGACGATGAAGCCGACCGCACCGATCGCGACCATCGCATAGGCCATGCCGAGATAGCCGAAGATAGGCTTTTTGGAGAAGGTCGAGACGATGTGGCTGACGATGCCGAAGCCCGGCAGGATCAGGATGTAGACTTCCGGATGGCCGAAAAACCAGAACAGGTGCTGGAACAGGATCGGGTCGCCGCCGCCATCGGGCGCGAAGAAGGTGGTGCCAAAATTGCGATCGGTCAAAAGCATGGTGATGCCGCCGGCCAGAACCGGAAGCGACAGCAGCAGCAGGAAAGCGGTGATCAGCACCGACCAGGCGAACAGCGGCATCTTGTGCAGCGTCATGCCAGGCGCGCGCATGTTGAAGATGGTGGTGATGAAATTGATGGCGCCGAGGATCGATGAGGCGCCGGCGATGTGCAGCGACAGGATCGCAAGATCCATCGCCGGTCCGGGCTGGCCCGAGGTCGATAGCGGCGGATAGATCGTCCAGCCGCCGCCGACGCCGTAGGCGCCAGGCGCGCTCGGCACGAAGGCCGAGATGATCAGCAGGATGAAAGCCGGTGGCAGCAACCAGAACGAGATGTTATTCATGCGCGGGAATGCCATGTCCGGCGCGCCGATCATGATCGGCACCATCCAGTTGGCGAAGCCGCCGATCAACGCCGGCATGACCATGAAGAAGATCATGATCAGCGCATGGGCGGTGGTGAAGGCATTGTACATGTTCTTGCCGCCGTCGAGCGCAGCGTCGGCGTTCAAGCCGTAGACCATCTGCGCCAGGCCGGTGAAAATCTGGATCCCAGGCTCCTGCAGTTCCATACGCATGACGACCGAAAGGGCACCGCCGACGCAGCCCGCCATGATCGCGAAGATCAGGTAGAGTGTGCCGATATCCTTGTGGTTGGTTGAATACACCCACCGCACCCAGCCATGATACGGCTTGTGGTCGTGGTCGTGAGCTGCAGCGTCTGCCATGTTCGGCTCCGTTCCCTGATCTTTTCTGGTCGCGGCATCAGTTGCCGGCGGCCGCTACCTTGTCTTTGCCGTCGACCTCGGCCATCAGCGCCTTGTTGGCGCCGGGAAGGTCGGTGCCGGCTGCTGCCAGCCAGGTCTTGTACTGGGCGTCGGAGACGACGCGGATCGCGATCGGCATGAAGGCGTGGTCCTTACCGCAGAGCTCCGAGCACTGGCCGTAATAGAGGCCTTCCTTTTCCGCCTTGAACCAGACCTCGTTGATGCGACCCGGAACCGCGTCGGTCTTGATGCCGAAGGACGGCATGGCAAAGGCGTGGATCACGTCTGCCGCCGTCACCAGCACCCGGGTCATGGTGTTGACCGGCACCACCATCTCGTTGTCGACGGCGAGCAGGCGCGGATAAGCGCCGCGGTCCTCCTTGCCGGCCGCGGCGCGGTCAGCATCCGCCAGGATCGCCGAGTTGAAGGAAAGCGTGTTTTCGGTCTGGTATTCGTAATCCCAGTTCCACTGGTTTCCCGTCGCCTTGACGGTCAGCTTGGCTTCCTCCGGCGGCGTGTATTGCGCAGTCAAGAGCTGGAACGAGGGGATGGCGAGCAAGAGCAGGACGACGACCGGCCCGACCGTCCAGATTACCTCAATCAGCGTGTTGTGGCTGGTGCGCGACGGGGTCGGGTTGACGCTCGCGCGAAACTTCAGGATGCAATAGGCGATGAGAAAGAGCACGAAGAGGGTGATCGGCACGATGAACCACAGCGTATAGCCCTCGAACCAGGCGATCTGCCGCATCATGTCGGTGGCGGCGGGCTGGAAGGTCATCTCCCACGGCGCAGGCTGGGCCGCATGGGCGGATGCGCCGGTCAACAGTGTGGCGGCAGCGCGTGCCAGGAGTTTGGCGCCTGCTAGGAATTTTCTCATTGCCGTCATTATCTCCCAGTTCCTCGCGATCGGATCGCAAGAATATCGAACAACGCCGGGACGGGAATCCCGGAAAGTCCCGAGGCTGGTTCAAACCATACTCTATTTGCCTCTGCAAGAAAGGAGCGGGGGAAACCGTGCGGCATTTTTGCGCGCAAGCGCGGCTGCGCGTTGTGGCGGCGGCCGCGGCGGTGGCGGACGCGAATGCCAGAGCCGAGGAGTGCCTTGGCAAAATGCGCCGGTCGGTCGCAATTCGGGCGAATTTGGCACGGAAAAGCGCACAATTGCCTTGGTCGAGGCAGGCCGGCAGTGGTCTCATCCTTTACTTGCCCTTGGCGCGGCTTAAAGTGCCGTGATTCGCAATGGAGCCGTCATGAACTCTTGGCTTTGGGGACTTGGGCATTCGAGACTTGGGCTTTCGAGACTTGGGCTTTCGAGACTTGGGCTCTCGAGAAGCTTGGCGAAGGCCATCCTTCTCGCCGTGTCTAGCGTTGGCCTGTCTGGCGTTGGCTTGTCTGGGATCGGCCTGTCCTATGTTGGCTCGTTTGGCGTCAACCAGGCCAATGCCGCGCAGCCAAGCGGCAAGGTGCGGACGACGCATGGCGCATGGTCGATCATCTGCGACACGCCGGCTGGCGCCACATCGGAACAATGCGTGATGATGCAGAACGTCGTCGCCGAAGACCGTCCGGAGATGGGGCTTTCCGTCGTCGTGCTGCGCACTGCCGACAACAAGGCCGAAATCCTGCGCGTGCTGGCGCCGCTCGGCGTGCTGTTGCCCAACGGGCTCGGCCTCAATGTCGACGGCAAGGACATCGGCCGGGCCTATTTCGTGCGTTGCTTCCAGGACGGCTGTTATGCCGAGGTCATTCTCGAAAAGCCGCTGCTCGATACGCTGAAGACCGGAACGTCGGCCACCTTCATCGTCTTCCAGACGCCGGAGGAAGGCATCGGCATTCCGGTCGAGCTCAAGGGTTTCGCCGACGGTTTCGCCGCCCTGCCTTGAGGCGGGGCGAGAGGCCCAAAACCCTGCTGACGAAAATGACCGCCTTTGGCGACAGCGCCGCGCGTCCAAGGACGCGCAAAGGACGCTGTAGCGCTTCGATTTTGCGCATGATCCTTTCCGAAAATCGATTCCGATTTTCGGGGTCATGCACAGACAATGGTCATTGCCGATTGTCTGGACGCACCTTCGCGCCTACATCGTGAGGACAATCTCTTTCCATGGACGGACCTGCCATGAACAGCCTGATCGGCCAATTCGACATTTCCGACGATCGCATCAAGCAGATCGTCGCCGAGACCATCAACGGCGCCGACGACGGCGAGTTGTTCCTCGAATACAGCGAGAGCGAAGCGCTGATGTTCGACAATGGCCGGCTGAAGACCGCCAATTTCAACACAGACCAAGGCTTTGGCCTGCGCGCGGTCGCCGGCGAAGCGAGCGGCTACGCGCATTCCAGCGGTCTTTCGGAAGCGTCGCTGCTGCGCGCGGCCGACGCTGTCTCGACCGTCAAGAGCGGCTATTCCGGCACGCTTGCTGCGGCTCCCACCCGTACCAACCGCCATCTCTATGGCGATGAGAACCCGATCCCCTCGCCCTCCTTCGAGGCCAAGGCCAAGCTCCTTCAGGAAATCGATGCGTGGCTGCGAGCCGAGGATCCGCGCGTGCGGCAGGTGACGGCGTCGCTCGCCGCCTCCTGGCAGCATGTCGAGATCGTGCGTGCCGACGGCCAGATGGTGCGCGACATCCGCCCGCTGGTCAGGATCAACGTGTCGGTGGTGGTCGGCGACGGCGATCGCCAGGAGAGCGGCTCCTACGGCATGGGCGGACGCAAAGGGTTTGGCGAATTCCTGGTCGAGGAGAGCTGGAAGCACGCCGCCAAGGAAGCGCTGCGGCAAGCGCTGGTCAACCTCGAGGCCATCCCGGCGCCGGCCGGGACGTTCGACATCGTGCTGTCCAGCGGCTGGCCGGGCGTCATGCTGCACGAGGCCGTCGGCCACGGGCTGGAAGGCGACTTCAACCGCAAGAAGACATCGGCCTTCGCCGGGCTGATGGGCCAGCAGGTGGCCGCCAAGGGCGTCACAGTCGTCGACGACGGCACCATGGCCGAGCGGCGTGGCTCGCTGACCGTTGATGACGAAGGCACGCCGTCGGCCCGCAACGTGCTGATCGATGACGGCAAGCTTGTCGGCTATATGCAGGATCGCCAGAACGCCCGGCTGATGGGCATGAACGCCACCGGCAACGGACGGCGCGAAGGCTACGCGCACCAGCCGATGCCGCGCATGACCAACACCTATATGACTTCAGGCGACATGGAGCCGGACGAAATCATCGCCTCGGTCAAGAACGGCATCTATGCCGTCTCCTTCGGCGGCGGCCAGGTCGACATCACCTCGGGAAAATTCGTGTTCGGCTGCACCGAGGCCTACATGATCGAGGACGGCAAGGTGACGCAGCCGATCAAGGGCGCCATGCTGATCGGCAATGGGCCCGATGCCATGCATCGGGTTTCGATGATCGGCAACGACATGAAGCTCGACACCGGCATCGGCATGTGCGGCAAGGCCGGCCAGGGCGTGCCGGTCGGCGTTGGCCAGCCGCACCTCAGGATGAACCAGATGACGGTTGGCGGAACGCGGGTTTGATAGAAGCTGCGGTTTTTGTCTTACATTCAGAGGATGCGCCGCGATGGCCAACCCGGAAAGACTCGTAACCACTGTCTCGACCAAGGGGCAGGTCACCCTGCCCAGCGCGATCCGCAAGCGGAGGGAATGGGACGCCGGCACACGTCTTCTGGTCGAAGATACTCCGGAGGGCGTGCTACTGAAGCCTGCGCCAGTCTTCGCCGAGACACGGCCAGAAGACGTGTTTGGATCCCTGCCCCATAGAGACAGGCCGAAGACGTTTGGAAGAAAATTGACGCGGGTGTGCTGGCCGAAGCGCGGCGGCGCGGCCGGCTCGAACTGCCCTAAAGCCATGAAGCCGGCGTTTTCGGCAAGCGATGGTCGGGATCGATGACCTTCAGACGGGGTGTGTTGCTCTCGTTCCATCGCCACAGCGCGACGCATGTGCCGCCGGGCGACATGAAGGAGGGGTAGATCACGCCATGTTGCCCGTCGGCAATCAGGCGATCTCTCAGCGTGTGCGTCTCAGGCACCAGGCCTCGATCCATGACATCGCGCCATTCACATCGGTTGATGTCTGCTGTCACGCCGAGCCTGGTCAACTCATCAGCGTCCGTAAGGTCTGCCAGTCGCGCGCCTGAAAGTGCGAGCTGCGCAATCAGCGCGGGATGCTGGACAAAGCCCTGATTGTACTCCGCCCAGGCAGTGGACAATTCGCCCGCGGCATAGATCGTCGGGGCGCCCACTGGATTCCAGCGACCGCCAAAGCGGGCTGCTCCTTCGCCGGAAAGCGGCAGATGCGCCCAACGCGGCACGAAGGCGCGCCATAGGCTCAGTCTGTTTTCAGGCATAGATGCCGGAGCGGACTGCCTCCAGATAAGCTAGCACCTTGTCCGTCTTGCCCTCTCGAACCAGATCGTAGGCGGTCTTTCCCGCCCAGCCGGGGATCGGCTGATGCTTGAACCAGATCGCCGCACGCTGTTCATCGCCGGCCATCTCGCCTGCCATCGCAAGGATACGGACGATCGGACTCAATGCGGCGTCGACCTTGCGCGCGCCAGTCTTGGCGGCAAGCGTGTTGCGCGCGACGCCGATCAAGCCCGCCAGTTCGGTCAGATTGACGCCCAGCAGTTCAGCCACCCGTCTTGCCGAAAGAAATGGCGTACGCTCGTCGCCAAAGCGCGACGCCCTAATATCGAGAGCTGCGGTATTCATAACAAGTTCCTAGCACGTTTTGAACAGACCACGCTCAAAATATGCTCATTTTACGCGAAATTCAAGCTCAACAAATGCGGACCTGTTACCGCCTTCGCTTCGGCTTCTCCAGAAGCGCGACGGCCTCGACATGCGGCGACCACAGGAACTGGTCGATCGGCGTCACGCTTTTCAGGACGTAGCCGCCGTCGACGAGGATGCGCAAGTCGCGCGCCAGCGTCACCGGATTGCAGGAAACCGCGGCGACAAGCGGCACGTCGGAACGGGCGATCTGCTTCGACTGGTCTTCGGCGCCGGCGCGGGGCGGATCGAAGACGACGCCGTCGAAAGCATTCAGTTCCCTAGAAGTGAGCGGCCGCCGGAACAGGTCGCGGCGTTCGCTGGTCACGCGCTTCAGACCACTGGCGAAACGGAATGCCCGGTCGAGCGCCGAAAGCGCTGCCGCATCCCCCTCCACCGCATGGACCTCCGACCTGGCGGCCAGGCGCAGCGCAAAGCTGCCGCAGCCGGCGAAGAGATCGGCTATCTTCCTGGCACGCGCGAGGTGCCGGCCGACGATGTCGGCCATCGCCTGCTCGGCGGCCTCGGTCGCCTGCAGGAAGGCGCCCGGCGGCACCGCGACGGCGACGCTGCCGAACAGCACCACCGGCTTTTTGGGCTCGATGATGATCTCGCCATCGATCGAAAGTCTGGCCAATCCCTGAGCGATGACGAAATTGGAGGCGACGCGGCGCTGGTTCTCGCCGAGCTTGCCGGACTCGTGAACCGCGACATCGAGGCCGGAACCGCTCGCCGTGACCGTCATGCGGAACGATTTCGTCGTGGCGCAAACCAATTCGGCAAGTGCTCTCAGGCGGTCGAGCTTTGCGACGATCTCGGGCAGCGAGATCGGGCATTCCTCGATGGAAATGATCTCGGACGACAACGCCCGAACGAAGCCGAGCAGCATGCCGGCCTCGCTTCGCCGGGCGGTGAACACGACGCGCCGGCGCGTCTGCGGCGCGCACGGCACCAGCGCGTCAATGTCGCAACTGATGCCCTTGCTGTTGAGCGCATGCGCAACCTTGTCGTGCTTCCACCGATGATAGGCTTCGGCCTCGAGATGCTGGATGGCGCAGCCGCCGCATTCGGTGAAATGCCGACAGGCAGGGTCGATGCGAAGCGGCGAAGTCGCCAGCACTGACATCAGCGTGGCGCGGTCCTTTTCGCGCGCGGCGGTGACGGTTTCACCGGGCAGCGTGAACGGAATGAAAAGCTCGCCGGTTTCGGTTTCGGCGACGCCGTCGCCCTGGGAGCCCAGCCGTGTGATCGTGAAGCGCGCGTTCATCGGCCTCCGATCCCCCTGTTCTCGATACCGGCGTCCTTGATCCCGGCGAGCAGGAACTCGCGGTTGCCGTCGCCGCCTTCGATCGGAGACAGATGCAGTCCGAGCGAGCGCCAGCCGGGGACGCCATCCAACCAATCCTGCAGCAGGCCGGCAACCCGCGCGGCATCGTATGGATCTTTCAGCAAGCCGCCCTTGCCGATCGCCTCGCGGCCCGCCTCGAATTGCGGCTTGACCAGAAATATTGCTTTGGCGCCGCTCCTGGCAATGGCGAGCGCCGGCGGCAGCGCCAGTTTCAACGAGATGAAGCTGACGTCGGAGACGATAAAATCTGGAATGCGATCGGCAAGATCTGCGGTCGAAAGATCACGGGCGTTCAATCCCTCGATGACCGTCACACGCGGATCGCCGGCGATATCCGGATGTATCTGGCCATGCCCGACATCGATCGCCGTGACATGCGCGGCGCCGCGTCCGAGCAGCACTTGAGTGAAGCCTCCGGTCGAGGCGCCGACGTCGAGCGCTTCCCTGCCGGCTGGATCGAGGCCGAAATAGTCGAGCCCGGCGATCAGCTTCAGCGCAGCACGCGACACATAGCCCTGTGCCGGATCATCGACTTCTATGAGGCAATCAGCCCGGACCGTCTGGCCGGGCTTGCGGGCGATGACGCCGTCAACCGTCACGGTGCCGCGCTCGATCGCGTCGCGGGCGCGAGAGCGGCTGGGGAACAGGCCCCGCGCGACGAGGAGTTCGTCGAGCCGCTTGCGTGTGCTGGCTGGCAAAGGCGAGTTCATCGGCCTTCATGGCGAAAGCCTGTCACGAAGGCAAGGATATTGGGCAAGACAACGAACATCTTGCGAAAGCGGCGAGCGCTTCAGGCCGCACCACAACCTGTTGAAATCGCACTGGGTCCGGCACAACGTTGGGAACAATGCTCGTGTTGCTGCCAGCAGGTGAGGAGGACGAATGCTGACCGGAACCTGCCATTGCGGCGCGGCCCACTGGACTTTGGAGGGCGATCCCGGCTCGATCACAGCCTGCAACTGCACGCTTTGCCGCCGCTATGGCGCGCTGTGGGCTTACGATTATGTTGACGAACGCATCCGTCTTGCCGGACCGACAAGTGCTTACACGCGCTCCGGAAAGGATGCCCCGTCGCTCGAGATTCTGTTCTGTCCAACATGCGCCTCTGTGCTGGCCTGGCGTGGTTTGCGCGCCAGTGCCGCCGTCGCACTCGGATCGCCGTCAATGTGAGGCTTGCGCCGCCTGACACCGTCGCCGACTTGCCAATCGACCATTTCGATGGTCTCCACGCGTTCGAGGACCTGCCGCGCGATGGTCGCTGCGTGCGCGATATGTGGTTCTGATGCATGTCGCGCAAAAACATGCCCTCGGGCTTGAACCGAGGGTGCTCCGTCGCACCATAAGGCGACCTTCCCGGCCAGTCTCCAGAGCCGCCCTTCTTGTCCGCAGCGGGCGCTTCGTAATCATGCAATCGCCTCTGTTGTCTGCGACAGCAGATCTTCCGCCAGCTGTAACGCGGCCTCCCGTGCATCCTGGCGAGCCGCATGGTCAATATCGGGTCCAAAGAGGGTTTTCTGGATGATTAGACTGCGGACATCTTCGATACCGATGAAGCGCAACCACGCTTCTACATAGGGTTTTTGAAAGTCGAAGCGCTGCGCCGGCGTGATGGATTGCGCCGCATAGTCGAGACCTCGCGCATGGACGACCACGGCGGTCTTATCCCGGAGCAGTCCTGCGAACCCGTGTTCAGGGTCGAACGAGAAAAGGATGTCCTTCTGCGATACCAGGTCGATGAAGTGCTTGAGTTTGTAGGGAATGCTGAAATTCCACAGGGGCGTCGACAGCAGGACAATATCCGCCCAGTGCAATTGTTGCGCCAATTCTTGCAATGTGGCCCATGCCTGCTGTTGAGAAGGGGTAAGCGGCGTGCCGCTGAGCCCGGCATATTTGGCCAACATCGCGTCCTCACCGAATTCGGGGAGGTCGACATCCCATAGGTCGAGCGTTGAAATCGCCAAGTCGGGTCGCCGAGCACGACAGCTTTGAACAAAGGCCTCGGCGACCTCACGCGAGGCGGAACGCTCTTTGCGGGGCGAGGAAACGATATGCAGCAGCTTGGTCATGGATCATCCTTGCTCATTGTGACGAACCGTATTGCGTCATATTTTAATTCGATATAAAAATTGAGATTATCGACAATATTCATCATGGATCAGAATATATGCTGGAATTGGTCCTGCTCAGGACGTTCGTCGCCGTGTTCGACGAAGGCGGCTTCAGTCGGGCAGCGGCGCGACTGAACCTTACGCAGTCGGCCGTCAGTGGGCACTTGCGTCGTCTCGAAGAGCAGGTCGGAAAGCCGTTACTCAAAAGGACGACGCGCTCGCTGGAGATGACACAAGATGGCGAGCGCCTGCTCGCCTATGCCCGGGCGATGCTCGCCCTTAACCGGGATGCTTTGGCCGATCTGGCGCAGGCACCCTTTCACGGCAGAGTTCGCGTCGGCCTCTCGGAAGACTTCGCACAGGTCCCCATCCTTCGCGCCTTGCAGGCATTCGGCGCTGATCGCCGCGGATTGCAGGTCGAGGTGCAGGTCGGGATTCCGGGTGCGCTGCTCTCGAAGATGAAGGAGGGCAATATCGAACTGGTGCTCGGATCACAGTGTGAGGGTGAGGAGATGGGGCGCCTCCTGTGGCGCGAGCCTCTTGTCTGGGCGTGGGCGAATCATACCGGCATGGATCTTCCCGACCCGCTGCCATTGGCCGTGTTGCCGGAACCTTGCCCCTACAGGGAAGTTGCTCTTGAACGGCTTGCCAAGGCCGGGATCAGCCAGCGCACGGTGATGATCTGCACCAGCAACGCCAGCCTGAGGGCGGCTGCCATCTCAGGCTTCGCTGTAGCGCCGATGACAGTCAGTCAGTTGAGAAACGGCCTGGTCAGGGTACCCGAAAGCTACGGCCTGCCAGAGTTGCCAGAAGCGCAGTTCAGGCTATTTGCCGCATCGAAAGGCGATACCTCCGTCCTCGAAGAACTGGCGGAGGCCATCATGAACGCCGTTCCTCGAAGGCACGCTGGCGAGGAGTGATCCTGAACTCGCACCAACGCTTGCGTAGGCGAATGCCAAATGACAACGCAAACAGTCAGTTACGACCGCCGGTCGGCAAACTGATACAAGCCGTTGAGATTTTGATTCAGGCGCTTTGCGCGCTTGCGGTGTGTCCCAGCGCCACGAAGACGGTGCGCACGATGCCGGCGGCATCCAGCCCGGCGTCGGCATACATCTTTTCGGGCTTGGCGTGATCGACAAAAGTGTCGGGCAACACAAGCGGGCGTACCTTCAGGCCGTGTTCCAGCAGCCCTTCATGGGCGAGGAATTGCAGCACATGGCTGGCGAAGCCACCGACCGCGCCCTCTTCCACTGTTACCAGCACTTCGTGCGAGCGCGCCAGCCGCCGGATCAAATCCTCGTCGAGCGGCTTGGCGAAACGAGCATCGGCGACCGTGGTGGAAAGCCCTGCCGCGCCGAGCTCCTCGGCCGCAGCCAGGCAATCCTGCAGCCGCGTGCCGAACGAAAGCAGTGCAACCTTGGTGCCTTCCCTGACGATGCGGCCCTTGCCGATTTCGAGAACCGAGCCACGCTCCGGCAGATCGACGCCGACGCCGTTGCCACGCGGGTAGCGGAAGGCGATGGGGCCTTCATCGTAGCTTGCCGCCGTGCGCACCATGTGTCGCAGTTCCGCCTCATCTGCCGCGGCCATGACGACGAAACCGGGCAGCGTCGCCAAAAAAGTCGTGTCGAAGGCGCCGCAATGGGTCGCCCCGTCGGCCCCGACGAAGCCGGCGCGATCGATCGGAAAGCGCACCGGCAGTTTCTGGATCGCCACGTCGTGGACGACCTGGTCGTAGGCACGCTGCAGGAAGGTCGAATAGATCGCCGCGAAAGGCTTGAAGCCTTCGGTGGCAAGGCCCGCGGCAAAAGTCACCGCATGTTGCTCGGCGATACCGACATCGAAGGTCCTCGCCGGGAACGCCTCGCCGAAGAGGTCAAGGCCGGTGCCGTTCGGCATGGCGGCGGTGATGGCGACGATGCGATCATCTTCGCGGCCTTCCTGGACCAGGCTTTCAGCAAAGACTTTCGTGTAGCTCGGCGCGTTGGCCGGGGCCTTGGCCTGCGCGCCGGTGATGACGTCGAATTTGTTGACGCCGTGATATTTGTCGGCGGCCGCCTCGGCCGGTCCATAGCCCTTGCCCTTCTGGGTCACGACGTGGATCAGCACCGGGCCGTCGGCATTGTCGCGGACGTTCTTCAGCACCGGGATCAGGTGCTCGAGATTGTGGCCGTCGATCGGGCCGATGTGATAGAAACCCATTTCCTCGAACAGCGTGCCGCCGGTGACATAGCCGCGCGCATGCTCGACCGCCCGCTTGATGGCGCGATCGGCGCGCTCGCCGAGATAGGAGGTCAGCTTCTTGCCGAAATCGCGCAAGCCCAGATAGGCCTTGCCCGACGCCAGGCGGGCCAGATAGGCGCTCATCGCGCCGGTCGGTGGAGCGATCGACATGTCGTTGTCGTTGAGGATGACGATCAGCCGGGCATCGAGCGCGCCGGCATTGTTCATCGCCTCATAGGCCATGCCGGCCGACATGGCGCCGTCGCCGATAACGGCAATGACATTGTTGCGGCCCCCCGAGAGATCGCGTGCCATTGCCATGCCGAGGCCGGCGGAAATCGAGGTCGAGGAGTGGGCGGCGCCGAACGGATCGTATTCGCTCTCGGCGCGCTGGGTGAAACCGGACAGGCCGCCCTCTTGCCGCAGCGTGCGGATACGGTCGCGGCGGCCGGTCAGGATCTTGTGCGGATAGGCCTGGTGACCGACATCCCAGATCAGCCGGTCGTCTGGCGTGTTGAAGACATAGTGCAATGCCACCGTCAGTTCGACCACGCCAAGCCCGGCACCGAGATGTCCGCCGGTATGCGACACGGCATCGATCAACTCGGTGCGAAGCTCCGATGCCAATTGCGGCAGATGACGTTCGTCAAGCGTCCTGAGGTCGGCCGGGATGCGGACCTTGTCGAGAAGTGGCGTATGGAGCTTTGCGTTCACTGGTGCTGGGGGCCTGCTTTTTATTCATCTGCGAAATAGGCTGCTGGCCGGCGAATGTAAATGCGTGCGAGTGACGCGGCATAGCTTCAAACTGTTAGGGTTTCGTTTACGCGTCAAAAAGGACGCGCGGCGCTCTAAAGCGCGTCGCGTTCGACCGACCTGACGCGACGCGCTTTAGGTTGTTGTTTTATGCATGTCGTTATCGCAAAACCGCTGCACACTTTTGCGCGACATGCATTAATTGTCCGGCAGCGGAATGAACTCTTCTTCATCCCCCGGAACGATATCGAAACGGCCTGTCTTCCATTCTTCTTTCGCCTGTTCGATGCGTTCCTTCGACGATGAC
This sequence comes from Mesorhizobium sp. WSM4817, assembly GCF_055811135.1. Taxonomy (NCBI): domain Bacteria; kingdom Pseudomonadati; phylum Pseudomonadota; class Alphaproteobacteria; order Hyphomicrobiales; family Phyllobacteriaceae; genus Mesorhizobium; species Mesorhizobium sp. WSM4817. The sequence goes on from NZ_JBVVQQ010000003.1 coordinate 87,154, forward strand.
ACGAAATTCCACCAGATGTAGCGCTTGGAGCCGAGCGAGGCGCCGCCGAACAGCATGAAATGCGCTCCACCCTCCGACGACACGACGATCTCGTCGCCGGGCCGGAACACCAGCAGCCGCTCTGCCGGGAAGCGGTCACCGGAGATCGAAACCTCGCCTTCCAACGTATAGATGGCGCGCTCCTCGGCATCGGCAGGGATTTTCACGCTGGCGCCGGGCGCCAGCCTGAGGTCTGCATAGAGCGTGTCCGAAGCGGTCACGACCGGTGACCGCAACCCGGAAAACGCGCCAATGACAACGCGTCCGCTGACGCCTTCAGCGTCGATTTCGGGCAGACGCATGGCCGCCGTATTCTCGAAGATCGGGTCGACCTCCTCTTTATCGTCCGGCAGCGCCAGCCATGTCTGCAGGCCGGAAACCGACATCGGCGCGCCGCGCAGCTCCTGCGGCGTACGCTCGGAATGAACGATGCCGCGACCGGCGGTCATCAAATTTACGTCGCCGGGCTGGATGACCATTTCGGTGCCGAGCGAATCGCGATGCCTGATCTTGCCGTCGAACAGGTAAGTGACCGTCGACAGGCCGATATGGGGATGCGGGCGGACATCGAGCGCCTGGCCGGCCCGCAAGATCGCCGGTCCCATGCGATCGAAGAAGATGAAGGGACCGACCAGCCGACGCCTCGCGGTCGGCAAGGCACGGCGAACCTGAAAGCCGCCAATGTCCTTGGCGTTCGGAATAACCATCAGTTCGATCTGGTCGCTGGCGAGGGCGTCACCGGGCAGAGGGTCGTTTCCGGGGAAGAAGCTCATGCGGTCTTCCTCAGGCGAAGCGGAGTGCAGACCTGGCTTTCGCCTTGGCCGCCACTTCTTCGCGATTGCGCGGATGCTGTGTCGTCTCGAGGCTGTCGAGCAATTCGCGCGCAGACGCGGCTATGGCCTCGACGGCGTGGTCGAACGCATGCTGGTTCTGTTTCGACGGCCGAGTCGTTCCGCTCAGCTTGCGGACAAACTGAAGTGCGGCATCGCGGACCTCGTCATCGGTCGCCGGCGGATCGAAATTGAACAGTGTCTTGATGTTTCTGCACATCGTTCGCAACCTCCTCTCGTCCTGGAGCCGTTTCAAGCGGGATGAGTATTATCCTCAATCATGATCATGTCGAAAAGCCCGCATGATCATGTCCAAAAGCCGCATGGCGAAATTGTCGTTCGGGACCGTGTCTTACTCCGCGTCCAGAGGCTCTGTCCCCACCGGCTTGCCGTCGCGCGAAAGCCTGATCTTCTCGACCTTGTCCTCGGCCGCCTTGAGCAGCCGGTCGCAATGGAGTTTTAGCGCCTCGCCGCGCTCATAGATGCGGATCGACTGGTCGAGCGGCACGTCGCCGCGCTCCAGATCATCGACGATTTTCTCCAGCGCGTCGAGCGCCTGCTCGAAGCTCATCGCCTTGACGTCTTCGTTGCTCTCACCAGCCATCGTCTATCCTTTCATCAGTCGCCCGACATGGGCGGCGACCGAAAATGCCAATCCCTGCAGATCGTAGCCGCCCTCGAGCAGGCTGACGAGCCGGTTGTCGCTGTGGCGACCGGCGCGTTGCATCAACTGGCCGGTTGCCCAGTCGAAATCGCCCTCGGTCAGGTTGATCTCGGCCAGCGGATCGCGGTGGTGCGCGTCGAAGCCGGCGGAAATGATGATGAGGTCGGGCGCGAAATTGTCGAGCGCCGGCAAGATCCGCGACAGGAAAGCGTCGCGGAAAACCTCGCTGCCGGTCTGCGGCGCCAGCGGCGCGTTGACGATGTTGCCGGCGCCGGTTTCGCTCACCGCCCCGGTCCCTGGGTAAAGCGGCATCTGGTGCGTCGAGCAATAGAGCACCGACGGATCGTCCCAGAAAATATCCTGCGTGCCATTGCCGTGGTGGACGTCCCAGTCGACGATGGCAACGCGCTCGGCCTGGTGCTGCCGTTGCGCGTAGCGTGCCGCGATCGCCGCGGTGTTGAACAGGCAGAAGCCCATGGACGTGGTCTTTTCGGCGTGGTGGCCGGGCGGCCGGGCGGCGACAAAGACATTGGCCACGTCGCCCCGAAAGACATCGTCGACGGCGGCGTTGGCAGCGCCGATCGCCGTGACGGCCGCCTGCCAGCTTTTCGGGCTGGCGGTGGTGTCGGCGTCGACACGAGCGATACCGGTGTCCGGTATCACAGCGCGGACCCGTTCGACGAATTCCTGCGGGTGTGCGTAGAGGATGGTGGCCTCGTCGCCTTCCGGCGCCTCGGCACGATCAAGGGCCGCAAAGGCCTCGTCGTCGAGCACGCGCTCGATGGCGCGCAGGCGGTCCGGCCGCTCCGGATGACCGGGCGGCGTTATATGCTCGAGAAAGATCGGGTGGGTATAAAGCCTTGTAACCATGCCCCCGATATAGGCGCGCCCGGCGGCTTTGACCATGTTTTGCAACCGCCAAAGGCAGACGTTCAACAGGGTTTAGGCGTTGGGTGCTGGTTGGGTCCGGCGCGAGCCACCGACCGAGACCAGCGCCTTCTCCTTGAGCTGCCCGAATTTGAGGCGCGCTTCGGCCGTCCCATTCGAGTCTCGCCTTGCCTTTGGTGGGCTTGATACAGGCTCAGGCCGGCGATTTGTCCACCTCAGCCGGTGGTTGTGGACGGGCAATCCCGCGACCTTGCCTGAGTAGTCCCTCCAAAAGCACGTTGAACGCCTTCACCGCGTTTTTCGACGTCGCTTCTGGATTTTCCGAATTTGCGATCCACTGCGCGGCATGTAGCGAGGCGCCGCTGACCAGCCTTGCTGCGGCTTCGGGATCAACGGCAACGATGGTTCCCTCGTCCCTCAGCTTTTGAAGGTTCTCGCTCATCGAGCGGATGCATTCATTCTGGCTCGGCCATTGCGAAGGATCGCCGAGCACCGCCGGTCCGTCGCGAAGGACAATACGCTGGATCTCGGGCTCCAGCGCCATCTCGATATAGGCAGTGCATTCGTCGACAAAGCCCTGCCAGAGAGTGTCCGCCCTGGCGGAAACGATCTTCAACCGGGCCAACATCTCCGCGTCGATCTCGGCGATGACCGCCTGGAGAAGGCCCTTCTTGTCGCCGAAGTGATGATAAAGCGCGCCGCGCGTCAGCCCGGCCGATGCGGTGAAGTCGTCCATCGAGGCCTCGGCATAGCCGACAGTGCCAAAGGCATGGCGCGCGGCCGCGACCAGTTTGGCGCGGGTTTCGGCGATCATCTCCTTGCGTGGTTTGTGCCCCATTCGCCCATTCCTTCACATACGTCTCGTATATTAATTGACATACGCGTCGTATGTCATTATTTGATTTGCATACGCCACGTATATAACTGGATCGGCCTCAGAAATCCAGGAGTGTTCTCATGCCCAATCCCTATCGCGAAATCTTCAAGGCAAGGGGAGCCAAGGGCTTCGCCGCAGCCGGCTTCGTTGCCCGGATGCCGATGGCCATGGCTCCGATCGGAATCGTCGCGATGCTGTCGCAGACGCATGGCGAGTACTGGCTGGCCGGGGCCGTCTCCGCGACATATGCGCTGGCCAATGCTTTTGTCGCGCCGCAGATATCGCGGCTGGTGGACCGCCTCGGCCAGGCGCGGATTGTGGCGCCCACCACCGTTATTTCCGTGCTCGCCTTCGTAGTGCTGATTACGGCGGCCAATCAGGACTTGCCGATATGGACACTGTTCGTGTCAGCGCTGCTGGCCGCCGCAATGCCCAGCATCCCAGCGATGGTGCGCGCGCGCTGGACAGAGCTCTTCCGGGATCGCCCCGAGATGAACACGGCGTTCGCCTTCGAATCGGCGGCGGACGAGCTGGTCTACATCGCCGGGGCTTCGCTGTCGGTTGGCCTGAGCGTCGCGCTTTTCCCGGAAGCGGGAATGCTGGCGAGCACATTGTTCCTCGCCTTCGGCTCGACAGCCCTCATCCTGCAGCGCTCGACCGAGCCGCGCGTGCGACCGGTCGACCAGGGTTCGCGCAGATCGGCAATCCGCCTGCGGCCGGTCCAAATCATCACCTTGGCCCTGATCTTCATCGGCGCGACCTTCGCAACCACGGAGGTGAGCACCGTGGCGATCACCAAGGAGCTCGGCCAGCCGGGCGCCGCCAGCCTCGTCATCGGCGTCTATGCCCTCGGATCGTTCGTCGTCGGCATCGTCCTCGGCGCTCTGAACCTGAAAACACCGCTGCAAATTCAGCTTGCCATCGCGATCGCCATCATCGCGCTCACCACGCTGCCGTTGCTTGTCGCAGACACGGTGCCGCTTCTGGCGCTAGCTGTCTTCGTTAGCGGTGTGGCGATCTCGCCGACCTTCATCACGGCATTCGGCCTGATCGAGCGGCGCGTGCCGGAGGCGATGCTGACCGAGGGCGTGACCTGGGTCATGACCGGCATTGGCATCGGCATGGCGCTCGGCTCCTTCGCCGCCGGATGGGTGGTGGACGCCTTCGGCGCACAGAGCGGGTTCCTGGTGTCGGTGGCGGCGGGCGCAATCGCGCTGGTCACCGTGCTCGCCGGCCAGCGCAGCCTTGCCACGGGCGATAGTGACATCTCCGCGCGCGAAACAGCCGCGGTTCCTGCCGAATAGTCTTCATGCGTCCGGTGCCAAGCGGGACCGGACGCATGCCGGCGCTCCGCTAAACCAGTCCTAGAGAATCTCGGTCTTGGCGATGTGGATGCCGAAACCTTCAAGGCCGACATAGTGGCGTTCGCGCGAGGCGATCAGGTTGATCGAGGAAATGCCCAGATCCTTCAAGATTTGCGCGCCCAGGCCGATCTCGCGCCATTCGCTTTCGCGGCGGCGCGCCTCTTCATGGTCCTCGCGGTCGCCGGCAGCCGGCCGGTTGCGCTCCTGATGGGCGACGCCGACGGAACCTTCGCGCAGATAGACGATGACGCCGCGCCGACGCTCGCCCATCGATTTCATGATGCCGTCCAGCCTGTGGCCGGTGCCGAAAACGTCCGTCACAACATCCTCGGAATGCAGTCGCACCGGCACCTCCTCGCCGTCGCGGATGTCGCCGAAGACGATCGCCACATGGTGCATCGAGTCCCAGGGCAGCGTGTAGGTGAAGACCTGCGCCTTGCCGCCGGGCGTGTCGATCTCCGAACAGGCGACACGCTCGACCAGCGTTTCCTTACGCTGGCGATAGGCGATGAGGTCGGCGACCGAAATCTGCTTCAAAACGTTCTTTTCGGCGAAGGCCTGCACCTGCAGGCCGCGCATGACGGTGCCGTCATCATTGACCAGCTCGGAAATGACACCGACCGGCGGCAGGCCGGCAAGCTTGCACAAATCGACCGCGGCTTCGGTATGGCCCGAACGCATCAGCACACCGCCTTCGCGCGCAATCAGCGGAAAGATGTGGCCGGGGCGGACGAAATCGGAGGCGCCGACATTGCCGTTGGCAAGATTGCGCACGGTCAATGTGCGGTCGTCGGCCGAAATGCCGGTCGTGGTGCCGTGCTTGAAATCGACGCTGACGGTGAAGGCGGTGGTGTGGGCCGAGTCGTTGTCGGCGACCATCGGCGACAGGTTGAGGCGCTTGGCCTCCTCGCGCGGCATCGGCGTGCAGACGATACCAGAGGTATTGCGGACGATGAACGCCATCTTTTCCGGCGTGCAATGGACGGCGGCGACGATCAGGTCGCCCTCGTTCTCGCGCCCGTCATCGTCCATGACGACGACAATCTCGCCGCGTTCGAAGGCGCGCAGGGCTTCGACGATCTTCTTCTGGTCGTAAGGCATGGACGCTCGCTTCGCTCTCGCAGGGAATAGGGCAGTAAGGCAGTAGGGCAGTAAGGGATTAGGGAAAAGGAAAAAATTGGCTGCTTCGGCGGGATAACATACTGCCCTACTGCCCTACTGCCCTACTGCCCTACTGCCCTACTGCCCTACTGCCCTCTCCTCTCCCTGTCTGTCCCCGATGACGCAGATAGTGATCGGCGATTGCGCAGGCAACCATCGCCTCGCCGATCGGCACGGCGCGGATGCCGACGCACGGATCGTGCCGGCCCTTGGTCATGATCTCGACGTCGTTGCCGTCCTTGTCGATCGACTTTCGCGGGGTCAGGATCGACGAGGTCGGCTTGACGGCGAAGCGCGCGACGATCGCCTGGCCGGTGGAGATGCCGCCGAGGATGCCGCCGGCATTGTTGGACAGGAAGACCGGCTTGCCGTCATTGCCGATACGCATCTCGTCGGCATTTTCTTCGCCGGTGATGCGGGCGGCCTCGAAGCCGTTGCCGATCTCGACACCCTTGACGGCATTGATCGACATCAGGCCCGAGGCAATGTCCTGGTCGAGCTTGGCGTAGATCGGTGCGCCCAGGCCTGCCGGAACGCCGTCGGCGACGATCTCGATTACCGCGCCGACCGAGGAACCCGCCTTGCGGATGCCGTCAAGATATGCGGTGAAGACGGCGACCGATGCCGGATCGGGCGTGAAGAATGGATTTTCGGCGTCGCCAACGAAATTCCAGTTCCAGTTGGCGCGGTCGATCGATTTTTCCCCCATCGAGACCAGTGCGCCGCGCACGATCATGCCGGGCACGACCTTGCGGGCCAAGGCTCCGGCCGCCACCCGCGCCGCTGTCTCGCGGGCCGAAGAACGGCCACCACCGCGATAGTCGCGCAGGCCGTATTTGGTGTCGTAGGTATAATCGGCATGACCCGGCCGGTACTGGCGGGCGATCTCGCCATAGTCCTTGGAGCGCTGGTCGACGTTCTCGATCAGCATCGACACCGGCGTGCCGGTGGTGATCATGGTCTCGCCGTCGTCATCCAGGATGAAGCCGGACAGGATCTTGACCTCGTCTGGTTCGCGACGCTGCGTCACAAAACGCGATTGACCCGGGCGGCGCTTGTCGAGTTCGGCCTGAACCTCGGCGCGCGTGAAGCGGAGGCCGGGCGGACAGCCGTCGACGACGCAGCCGAGCGCTGGGCCATGGCTTTCGCCCCAGGTGGTGACGCGGAAAAGATGGCCAAAAGTATTGTGAGACATGAAAACCAGCCCTGCCGGCGTCGAGCCGGCTTAGCGCATGACCCCGAAAACCGTAGCGACTTTCGGGAAGGATCATGCGCAAAATCAAAAGTGCCACAGCGTCGTTTCTGCGTCAGGACGCGCGGCGCCGTAGCTGCGTTCTATTGGCGTTTTCCGCAGTGGTCAAACTGTGATCTGGCGGATTTAGTTTTGACACATTCGGTTGGTTTCTGCTTCCCTCGACCTGTCTGTTGAACACCGTCTGTTGAACACCCGCCGCCACTGTGCCGGCGCAATGATAAGAGGACGATGATGCGTATCCCGATCGGCGCCGTTGCCGCCATGTTGCTGATTTCCACCGCCGCCTTTGCCGGCCAGACCGAAGGCCTGATCAAAGAGATCGACAAGGAAACGTTGACGCTGACACTCGACGACGGCAAATCCTACAAGCTGAACGCCGAAACCGATCTCGAAGCGCTGAAACCCGGCATGGACATCGTGATCGCCTACGACGAGACAAACGGCGAGAACATCATCACCGATATGCAATTGCCGGATAGCGATTCAACCGAATAGACTCATTCACTCTGGGCGGTGCTGGCTATTCTCGCGAGCAACGCGACCAGTTTCGGCTGGCGATGGGTTTCGCAAGTCACCCGCGACGGCCTTCAACTCTGCGCCCGATGAAACCCGGCGAGCCAGTCTTGCTTCGGCTTGCGGCGTCCAGCTGAACTAAACTTCTCACGGGGTGAAGTCGCCAAATTCGGACGGCAGGACTGCATTCTCACCAATTTCTAACCTGAATCTCCCGTATCCTTAATAGCGGATCCTCTATGGTTGCTCCGTGCTGAACGGCGTCGCGGAAATGTTGCGCCGATCTGCGCGAGCCATCCTGCACGGCGGCCTTCTCTGCCGCGAAGGGGGTATTCATGAATCCGATCGGTTTCGGGTTCTCAACGCCGATGGACACCGATGGGCATCAGGTCTCGCATTCTTGTATTTCAGCTCATTGTCGTGGGGGCAGTCGTGATGATGGCGGCTATCGTCTACATCACCATTCGCTCGACAACCTACTACACGCAGCGCGTGCAATGGGCCAACAACCAACTGGAAGCCGTCACCGCACTTACGGTCAACGCCAACCGATATTCTGAGCAGATCGCCGAGTTCCTGTTGATTGGCGAACCGGAGCGTCCCGACTACGAGAGCGCCCGCGCCGAGCTTGAGGCAGGCTTCGAAAAGCTCGCAGAGCTGACCAGGGGAGAAGCCGAGTTTCTCCGGGGCAGCAGCAAACAGGAGGAAGAAGGTGACGAGATCTTCCGCGTCACGCGGATGCGCACGCTCTACGGAGAAATCGCCAAAGCCACCTCTGACGCAATCAATCTTCGCAACCAGGGGCGCCAGGAGGACGCGGTCAGCGTTTTTCGCCGGGACATCGAGAATCGTTTCGATGCCGAGTTCGAAAACATCCTGGAAGCCGCGCGGCGCGACGAAGAGGAAGAGGTCGTGCGAACCGAGCTGCAGGCAGAAGCACTGTGGCGACGCCTGACCTGGATGACGGCCGCGCTTGCGTTGGCTGCTGTGGTTCTCTGCTTTGTTGCTGCTTTCCTTCTCGCCCGATCATTGATGCGCCCGATCAGCCTTCTGACCGAAGGCACAGAGGCGATCAGTCGTGGTGATCTCGACCACCGGATCGCCTTTGATCGCCGCGACGAACTTGGTGCGCTCGCCAGGCGGTTCAACGAAATGGCCACACACCAGCAAGACCAGCGCGACCGGCTGCTCAATGCCAAAGCAGAACTCGAGCAGCAAGTTGCCACACGGACCGCCGAGCTTGCCGCGGCGAACCAGCGGTTGACGGAGCTCGACCGGTTGCGCGTCCAGTTCCTCGCCGACATCAGCCATGAACTGCGCACTCCACTGACGGCGCTTCGCGGTGAAGCGGAAATTCCGCTGCGCCATGGCTCAAAGCCAGAGGCAGTGTACCGCGATGCGCTCGAACGGATTGTCACTCAGAGCCTGGAGATGGGACGCCTGGTCGACGATCTGGTTTTTCTTTCTCGTTCGGAAACCGATACAATACGTTTCGAGCCCCGCCGAACGGACCTCGTTAACATCGTCGCCGATGCGGTCCACGAGGGCGAAATTCTGGGGCGCGCCAAGGGCATCTCGATCAAGGCGGCCTACAGCACCCGTCCGGTCTGGATCACTGCCGACGCGCAGCGGCTCAAACAGGCTCTCGTGATCATTCTGGATAATGCCATAAAATACTCTCCGCGCGATCGCTCGGTGAACCTGAATATGACCGTTGTGGACGGGCATGCAGAGATTGCGATACGCGACAAGGGTTTGGGCATTCCAGCCGAGGAAATACCCAAGGTGTTCGAGCGATTTTACCGTGGCCGAAGCCCAAGGGCGTCGCGCCAACTTGGCAGTGGCCTCGGTCTGGCGATCGCGAAATGGCTCATCGAAAAGCATCGTGGCGAGATTGCGCTCACGAGCGAGGTCGGGTCTTTTACTGAGGTCGTGGTCCGGCTTCCACACGCTGACGCAACCGCGTCTGCGGATGCGAACGCAGGTGCCGCCGTAGTCGTTCTGAAAAAGAGGCTGCGTGCAAAAACCGGCTCGGAATAAACAACGACCTCCTTCGTTTCATGGATTACGATTGTTGAGGCGGGAGCTTGGCGGAATGACCACGCCCACCGCGAGGCGGGGAATTCTCTGACTCCCCGCAATACGACCCGGGGAGAAGGTGGTGTAAATGTCAAGGATTCTGCTGGTAGAGGACGACGATCGCATCGTCGGCTTCATCAAGCGGGGGCTCGAAGCCGAGGGTTACGTTGTCGACGTGACCGACAGTGGCGGGGATGCGCTGGCGATGGTACGGGAGACGCCATATGCGCTGATCGTTCTCGACCGAATGCTTCCAGGAATCGACGGCCTCGAAGTATGTCGCATGTTGCGGCGCGAGCAGCACCAGCATCTTGTCCTGATGCTCACGGCCAGAGACAGCCTGCAGGACAAGGTCGAGGGCTGAACGGGGGCGCCGACGACTACCTGACCAAACCTTTCGCCTTCGACGAGCTGATCGCGCGCATGGAGGCGCTGCTTCGCCGCGGCTCCAGCACAGGCACGGACCCGGTCCTCAGGGTTGGCGATCTGGCGCTTGATCCGGTCGGCAAGAAGGTCTGGCGCGGCGAACGCGAGATCAGCCTGACGGCCAAGGAATTCAGGCTTCTCGCGTATCTGATGTCGCACTCCGGCGCTGTGATCAGCAGAACCCGGCTGCTCAACAATGTTTGGGATCTGAGTTTCGACCCGGAAACGAAGGTGGTCGATGTCTACATCCGCTACCTTCGTAGCAAGATCGAAAGCGTGGACGAAAAGCCGCTCATAAAAACCGTGCGGGGCTTCGGCTACGTGATATCGGCTTGAAGCCAGCGGGTCACCCACGTTTTCAGGAAAGGGCAGTTCTCTCACCAAGCTCTAACCTGATGCTTGCCATAGTCTAATCCTGGCCTTTCCGAAATCTAGCCGGACTCCCACGCTGGTTTAGCCGCCGTGGTCATATGCTGCCACATGAGATACCGACCCACCCCGAATGCGTGCGGAGGCGGCTGACTTCGCTCGGTCCTCAAGAAACCGGAAACTTCGACGTGATTGAGACTGATCAATTCGGAAAGCAGCTTGTTGCATTTCTTCCGAACCTGCGCCGTTTTGCGATTTCCCTTTGCCGTTCCCGCGATCTTGCCGACGATCTGGTGCAGGCGGCCTGCGAACGCGCGCTTGCCAACACCGGGCGCTTTGAACCTGGAACCCGTTTTGATGCGTGGTTGTTCCAGATCCTGCGAAATCTGTGGATCGACCACATCAGAAGGCAGCGCACGGCCGGCCCGCAGGAGGACATCGAGCAACGGCAGGACCTTGTCGGCGCCTGTGGCGAGCGAGATGTCGAAGCACGCTTTACCCTGAATAGCGTTGCCCAGGCGATCACCGATCTGCCGGACGATCAGCGCGAAATCATTCTCCTGGTCTGCGTCGAGGACCTTTCCTACAGGGAGGCGGCCGGCGTACTCGACATACCGATCGGAACGGTGATGAGCCGGCTGGCGCGTGCCAGAAAAAATCTCGCCGAGGCAGTCGGAATAAATCCCGGCTTGCCACGTTCACCGGTCATGAAGGGCGAGAACAGAAATGATCAGACGCGAGTTTGCTGACGAAACGCTCATGGCCTTTGCAGACGGCGAACTTGACGACGCGACTGCCGCAGCCATCGAGAAAGCCATGCAGCCGGATATCGCCAGCCGGGTCGCCCTGTTCCTGGAAACCCGCATTCAGGTCAAAGAGGCACTGATGCCGGTTCTCGATGAACCCGTTCCCGACCGACTCAGCCAGTCGGTGCAGCGAATGATCGACGAGGCCGAGCGGCGCAGCGTTCCATCGCACGCTAGCGAGGGCGCGCGTGTCGTTGCCTTCAGGGCGAGGGACAATCAGGCGATGCGGCGCCCCCAGGCATCCTGGATCATGCCGCTGGCTGCTTCGCTGGTTGCAGTCGTTTTTGGGTTCGGCGGATATTTTTTTGGGTTTGCCAGCCAAAACCAGCCGCATGGACTTGAGGTGGCAGGGCAGGACAGCCCTCTTTCAGAGGCGCTCGGGCAGGTGGCGTCCGGCGAAGAAGCCGTGCTGGCAGGCTCCACCGACAGGATCCGTGCCGTTGCCACGTTTCGCGATGGAACCGGTTCCTTGTGCCGCGAATTCGAAATCGATTCTGCCAACCGCTCGACCGTCATATCCGTGGCGTGCCACTCGGATCATGGTTGGGCGGTGAATTTTGCCGTCGTTGCGCCCGCGCGCGATGGCGGATATGCACCGGCCTCGTCTTCGGAAGCGCTCGATTCCTATCTCGCGGCAACCGGAGCGCATGAGCCTCTGTCACGGGAAGACGAGGCAGCGGCATTGAGATCGTTGGGCCAGTAGAAGGGCGGGCCCGTGGGCATGCTTTTGGGCGACGTGCATTAGAGCCACTCCAGGCGTCGGCCCTCCAGCCTGAGCAACCGATCGTGCGGCACATTCAGCCTTGCGGCTTCTTTCTCGGGCATTCCCAGCACCATGCGGAACAGGACGCGCACGACGCCGCCATGCGTCACGCAAACCGTCCGGCGGTCCAGCGCGTCGAACCACGGCTTTACCCGTTCGAGCAGCATTTGATAGCTTTCGGCGCCCTCGCCGGGCGGCAGGAAATTCCACTTGTCGAGGCGCCTCTCCCTGGCCGAGCCGAGATGCCGGGCCTCGAGTTCGGGAAAGGTGAAACCCTGCCAGTCGCCGAAACTCATTTCGACAAGGCGGGGATCGGTGCGGTAAGCTTGGGGATCGAGCCCCATCGCCATGCGAATGCGTTCCATGGTCTCACGCGTTCGCCGCATCGGGCTGGCGACAAAATCGAAATCTTCGGGGTTTTGAACGAGTTCCGCCAGCCGATGGCCATTGCCGGTCGCCTGCTCGCGGCCGAGCGGGTTGAGATCGGTGTCGGCCTGTCCTTGCAGCCGGGACTCGGCGTTCCACACCGTCTGGCCATGGCGCGCGATGTAGACGAGCGGATACATCAGGTCATCCGGAGAGCGGCAGGCGGGAGGGTATATTCGAGGCGGGTCTATTCCTTGACGGTCGAAATATCAGGCGCGTCGACCGCCTTCATGCCGACGACATGGTAGCCGGAATCGACATGGTGGATCTCGCCGGTGACGCCACGTGAAAGGTTTGAAAGGAAATAGACCGCTGAATCGCCGACCTCCTCTTGCGTCACCGTCTGCTTTAGCGGCGAATTGTATTCGTTCCACTTCAGGATGTAGCGAAAATCGCCGATGCCGGAGGCTGCCAGCGTCTTGATCGGACCGGCGGAGATGGCGTTGACGCGGATCTTCTTGGCGCCGAGGTCGACGGCCAGATAGCGCACGCTGGCTTCGAGCGCTGCCTTGGCAACACCCATGACGTTGTAGTGCGGCATCACTTTTTCCGCACCGTAATAAGTCAACGTCAGCAGCGAGCCGCCCTCGGTCATCAGCGCCTCGGCGCGCTTGGCGATGGTGGTGAAGGAAAACACCGAGATGTCCATCGTGCGCAGGAAATTGTCGCGCGTCGTCTCGACATAGCGGCCTGTCAGCTCGTCCTTGTCGGAAAAGGCAATGGCGTGGACGAGGAAATCGAGCTTGCCCCAACGCTTGGCGATGTCGTCGAATACCGCATCGAGCGTTGTCGGATCGGTCACATCGCAATGGCCGGCGACATGGGCGTTGAGTTCCGCCGCCAGCGGCTCGACGCGCTTCTTGAACGCCTCGCCCTGGTAGGTCAGCGCGATCTCGGCGCCATGGTCGACGCAGGCCTTGGCGATGCCATAGGCGATCGACCGATTGTTCGCGACGCCCAGGACAAGCCCGCGCTTGCCGGCCATAATGCCTTGTCCACCCGCCATGTGAGCGCTCTCCGCAAGATTTGCTGCTTCGTGAGTGGCTATCGCACAGGCACAGAGCCCCTTCAAGCGCTCAAAACGGACAGTGCCCGCCGGCTGACCTTCCGACCTGAGTATCGATTGCCTGGGCGAAGCGCTTGTGGCACGCTCAAGCGAGAATTGACGAAAAGACGCCACGCCATGTCGTGCAGCAGTTCTGCAAGAGTAGTTGTGCATCGAAGCGGTCACTCGATCCTGAAACGTGGCGCATCTGCCGGCGCGGACGCCAAGAGGTCGCGAACAAGTTTCCTGGTCATGAATTCACCGGCGTCTTTCGCATCCGAGATGTCTCTTGCGCCAGCGCCGCGTCTCGTGAGGATTCTGTTCCGCCCTCGAAATTGTCGGTTCCGTTGGCGCAGATGTTCATGACCGCGCGCTCCGTCGCGTGCGGCGATGACGTCAACAGGAGCGAAGCAAGGGCGATCGCCTCCGACATGTCTGTCAGACGATCGTGCATCGCTGCGGGATCAGCGTTGCCGTCTTGCTTCATATCGCCGCCTCCGTAATGGGTTCGGTCGATGAGCGTCACCGAAGCGAGCGCCTGAGACACGCGCGCGGCGTCCTCGGCCGAGTCGATGACGGTCCAGGGCACCAACAGGTCGAACTTGCCATCGCTTGACCATGTGAAGACGGCGAACCCGATCCGACGCCGCGGGCCGGCGGTGGCGGCGCGCAGGAAGTCGGGGTGGACGAGCGCCCGCACGAGCCCGGCCTGCTGGAGCCATTCCTCATATCGGCCGATCGAGTCCGAGACGTCGATTGCTGTGACGACATTGGCGTCGGTGCCCGGCACGACCGCGTTGGCCGCTGGCGAAGCGCCGCACAGGAAGACCATCAGTGGCCGGGCGAGGTGAAGGGCGCGCCAGCGGCAAGGTTTCGCCGGCATACCAGGCTTCGGCTTCACCTCCTGGTGTCCTGAACGACGCCAGAACCTGCGCGTTGGAACGGGCGGAAACGACTGCATCCTCCAGGGTTGGTCCCCGGGAGGTAACGGCTCGGAGCCAAACTTATTCCTTCTGTTCGCGCGGCCGTTTCAGCAATTCGGTTATGTCCGCTTCGAGAACGGCAGGCTCGGATCCAATGCCTGAAGATCCGCATAACGCCCCAGCCCGCGATAGAGGATGAACGCACTGCAACAGGCGACGGCAATCGACAGCATCTCGCCGCCGTCTTCCGCGTAGCCAACGAGCTTCGAGCCAGTCAGGAAGTGCAGCATGTCCACCGCCACGGCAAAGCCCACAAGACACGCGAACAGCAGCAAAAACACCGATCCGAGGGCTTGTTGCCTCGGTCTGCTTTGCCAGAATGACCACAGCAGCGGCGCCAGCAGGCCGAGCGCGACCACCGACCAGGTGATGATTTCCCCGGTGTCGCGAGCCCGCATGCCCGGCAGCGAGACGAGGTCGAATGTCGCTGACAGCAGCAGGCCGCCCCGCTCATGGAAACGGGCGGCGTCGTCGAGCGTGACAAAACCGAAAATCAGCGACCAGGCAAGAAACATATGCTCCCTGGTTCGAAGCCAGATGCCGAACAGAAACAGGGCGCAAAGCGCGGCCTGCCCGTAGTTGAACATCTCGGGCAGCGATCCATCCCTGCTGATGTTAAGACGCGCAGGCAGGTCGTAACGTGAAATTCCGGCTGATCGAAGCGCCTCGATCGCGAATGGAACGGTGATGACGAAGATATTCAGGCATATTAGTATCAGCGCGAAAACCCTGCTGAGCCTGTCGTTTCGATACATAGCCCTGATTTCTCCGAACGCACTTTCCAAACTCGATAACGCATGACCCAGCAAATCCGACGCGCTCCTTCGTTGCTATTTGTTTGACGGGCAATTTCGCTAGTCGACCAACGGGTTGGAAACGGGGCGGCCGCGGGTTTATTCCGCCCACGCATAAGAAAACGCTCCGGCGACAAGCGACTCACCTGCCTGGCGCGAGCCGGACATGTTCCGGGAGGCCATCGAGCGATGTCGCGGAATGTTGCTGAGCCCTGCAGTCGGTCAAAACGGACAGGTGAGAGACAGGAGCGTTTGCGGCGTAGCGCGGCTTTGACGCGCCAGGCTAGCGTTTGCGGTTGCGCATCAACGCTTCGAGATCGCTGTCGCCACCCTCAGGCAGCATCAGCCGCACATGCGCGTAGAGATCACCGTGACCGCCGACTTTTTCCGGCAGGCCCCTGCCCTTCAGCCGCAGGACCTTGTCCGAGCTCGACCAGGCGGGAATATTGACTGCAACCTTGCCTGTCGGCGTTTCGACCGCCACCTTGGCACCCAGCACGGCATCCGCCAGCGCAACCGGCAGGTCGGCGTGAAGGTCGCGGCCTTCGACACGGTAGCGCGGATGCCGCCGGAAGCGGATCTTGACCAGCGCATCGCCCGGTTGCCCCGGCCCTTGCTCGCCCTGGCCTTTCAGCCGGATGGTCTGGCCGTCCTCGACATAGGCTGGCAGCTTGACGGCGACCTTGCGCCCGTCGGGGAACATCGCCGTTACCTTCTCGGCAGTCGCCGCTTCTTCGATGGTGATGTCGAGCGTCACGTTCAGGTCGGCGCCGGACGGCGCCTGCGGGCCGGCGCCCATGCCGGCGCCGCGAGAGAAGGTCTCGCCGAAAATCTGGCTGAAAATGTCGCTGCTGCCGTCGAACGGATCGCCGCTCGGTCGGCCTGAGCGAAACTCGAAACGCGAGCCGCCCGGCCCTTGCTGCCGGCGAAAACCGGCGAACGGATCGGCGCTGCCGGCGGCGCCCTCGAAGCCTTGAAAGCGCGGCTTGCCCTCGGCATCGATCTCGCCGCGATCGAAAGCCGCCCGGTTCTTCTCGTCGCCAACGATCTCGTAAGCCTGGTTGGCGGCGGCAAACCGCTCCTTCGCCTTGGGATCCGGATTCTGGTCCGGATGATACTCCTTGGCGAGTTTGCGGTACGCCGATTTTATATCCTTGGCCGATGCGTTCTTGGCAACGCCCAGCACCTCATAGGG
This sequence comes from Mesorhizobium sp. WSM4817, assembly GCF_055811135.1. Classification (NCBI taxonomy): domain Bacteria; kingdom Pseudomonadati; phylum Pseudomonadota; class Alphaproteobacteria; order Hyphomicrobiales; family Phyllobacteriaceae; genus Mesorhizobium; species Mesorhizobium sp. WSM4817. The sequence continues at coordinate 103,631 of NZ_JBVVQQ010000003.1, forward strand.
GTCGCGCATGCTTCCTGCCCTGGAGAAGGAGTGAGTCCATGATTGCCATCTATATGCGCTCGCATAGGAAGAAATTCCAGTAGCTTACGGTCATATGATGGCGGAAAATCAGAGCGCCTTGAAGTCCTGCATCTGCCAGGCGCCGGCGCCGGCCAGGCACACCTCGCCCTTGAACAGGGCGACGCCGTCGAAGCTTTCGCGTGAGGCGGTGAAGCGGCGGCAAAGCTGGCCGTTGTCCCTGGACTCCGCCAGTTCGGTGATCGAGCCGCGCGAACCGGTATCGGAATTCGCCCAGGGAACGGCCTGACCGGCAAGTTCCTGGATATCGGCTGAAGACACCGCGTTGCGGATCGTCGCCTGGTCCGAGGCGCGATCCTGGTCGATCGGCATGGCAGAGGCAGGCGTGCTGCTGGTGAGGATCGTACGGTCGACCTCCGCCTGCTCCAAACTGAAGCCGCCAGCACCGCAAGCGGCAAGCGGCAAGGCGACCAGCACGATCGCGGCGGCCTTGACCGCAATTTGCGCGCTGGCGGAAGCAATAAGGCGCCATTGCCTGCTGTCAAAAAGTTGCGCGATGCGCGACAATCGGCAATCTCCCCCGGCCGGCAATAAAATTTGGAAAAACTATGAGCGAAACTGAGTTAACAAGCGGTGACTTTGCCGAGGCTGCGGAGCCATTCCGCCTGTTTGCCGCATGGCTTGACGACGCGACGAAGAGTGAGATCAACGATCCCAACGGCGTGGCGCTGGCGACCGTCGATGCCGAGGGCATGCCGAATGTGCGGATGGTGCTGCTCAAGGGGTTCGATGAAAGCGGATTTGTGTTCTACACGAATTTCGAGAGCGCCAAAGGCCGCGAGATTCTTGGCAGCATGAAGGCGGCGATGTGCTTTCACTGGAAATCGCTGCGCCGGCAGGTGCGTGCACGGGGGCCGGTGGAGATCGTTACCGAGGCGGAAGCGGACGCGTATTACGCGACACGTCCGCGCGGCAGCCGCATCGGGGCATGGGCGTCGAAACAGTCGCGGCCGCTGGAGAGCCGCTTCGCACTGGAAAAGGCCGTTGCCGAATACACGGCGCGCCATGCGATCGGCGAGATCCCACGGCCGAAACACTGGTCAGGCTTCCGCATCGTGCCGCAGACGATCGAGTTCTGGCACGACCGGCCTTTCCGGCTGCACGACCGTATTGTCTTCTCGCGCAGCGCTGAGGGCGGCTGGGACAAGACAAGGCTTTATCCCTGAGCGGCTGGCCCTTAAGCAGCTTCACCAAGGAGCCTAGGGCAATCTTGCCGAACCACCTTGGTTTACCAATAGTCATAGTGAACCAACATGAAAGGTTCTTTCTATGACGGCTTTTACCGTGCGTGTCCCGGACGAAACCGCAAGAGGCTTGACCAGCTTGCCGAAAAGCTCGACCGCTCGCGCTCCTATGTGGCCGCGCAGGCTATCGAGGACTTCGTGGCCCGTGAGGAATGGCAACTCGCCGAGATAGAAGCCGGATTGGCCGACGTCGGGCGCGGCGACTTTGCCAGTGACCGTGATGTAGCCGCTGTTGTCGGAAAATACGTCAAGTCGCGGAAATGATCGTCCGCTGGCGCGTTCCTGATCTTCAAGGGAGACTACTCCGTCGCTATTTCGTCCGGCCACATCTGGGCGCCATGCAGGATGCGGAGGATGCGAACCGGTCGGCCACTACGGCATAAGCGGCGATGTAGGGCGTGCGCGCGACGACAAGTTCGCGCGTGCCGGCGATCCGGCCGGGTCGCCCGCTTTCCGGAAAGTCGATGAGACGGTGAGTCGCAAAAACGATCTGCTGGTCGACGTGAACGGCGGCTCTGGGGTTTTCGGCTTCGATATACGTGAAGATGTCGTCGCGATCGGAGAGCGCAAACCGCGCCCAGACCAGCCTCAAGACTCACCTGCCTCCGCCTTGCGAAGCGCTGCCGCCCGCCGTCCAGCAAAATGGGTTTCGGCGTCGGCGTCTTCAACGTCCGGCCGGGTATCCTCGATCGCCTGCAGAACTTTCGCCCGGAACCAGGCATCGTGGGCGTCACTGTTGCTGACGAGTTCGAGCGGCAAGGCGCCCTCATTCGCGGTGCGCGTCAACAAGATGCGGACGGCATCGGAAACCGTGAGCCCCATGTTTTCCAGAACCGCCGTGGCGCGTTCCTTCACCTCAGCGTCAATTCGGGTCTGGACCAGTGCGTTCGACGGCATGGCAATCTCCTTCGCCAGCAGACAATGTAATGCATGTGCATGACATATGCTAGACTCTAGGAGCGCCAGCTAGCCCTTCTTCCTGGTCATGAAGGCCATCAAGGCGGCGCGAGCCTCGTCGGATGTGAGCCGCGCCCGAAAATGCTCACTTTCCTGGCCGATGCGGGCAACGAGGTCTTCACGCGAACCGCGCATCAGGTCACGCGCGATCTTCAGCGCTTGCGGCGGCTTGGCCGCGATCTGCCCGGCAGCGGCAAGCACGGCGGATTCGAGCTCGTTCTCCTCGACCACCGCGTAGATCAGCCCGGCCGCTTTCGCCCGCTCGGCCGAAAAGCCTTCGCCGAGGCCAAGCAGCGCGAAGGCGCCTTGCCGGCCGAGAATCTGCGGCGCAAGCAGGCTCGACCCCGCCTCCGGGACCAGGCCGAGATCGACGAACGGCGTGCGGAATAGTGTGCGCGGCGTGGCGAAGGTCAGGTCGCAATGCAGGTTGAGCGTTGTGCCGATGCCGACCGCAATGCCGTCGACGCCGGAGATCATCGGTTTTTCCGCCCTGGCCAGCGCCATCAGGAAATCCCAGACTTCGGCGCCGCCGTCGCCGCCGGTGGCGACGACCATGAAATCGGCAAGGTCGTTGCCGGATGAGAAGGCGCCTGGAACACCGAGGAAGACATGGACGCGGATCGCCGGATCGGCGTCGCCCTCGGCAAGGGCTTTGGACATTTTCGCATACATGGCCCGTGTCAAGGCGTTCTTCTTGTCCGGACGGTTGATGCGGATGATCTGGATGGCGCCCTGGCGCTCGACGAGGATATGGTCTGTCACGGATGATCCTTTGTGAGACGCCGGGCTTTGTGAAACGTCAACCTGGTGGCTGTCAGGCAGAAATCAGTGTCTGGCCGGCAGCGGCAAGGCTGTCGGCGCCGCCAACGACGCGCTCCTTCAGCGCGCCCACCTCGCCAAGCTGGTTTTCGGCGAAGAAGCGGCAAAGGGCGATGCGGCTTTGGTCGGCAAGCGCGCCGCGCGCCAGATAGGCGCCGCCCGCCGCCAGCGAGATCAGCCGCAGATACGGCGTCGCGCCGGCCAGCGCCGCGTCCGAGCGGCCGTCTGCGAGCAGCCCTTGCAGGAAGCGCGTCGCCTGGCTGAGATCGTCGAGCGCCTGGTCGAGGCCATCGGCGGTGCGGCCAAAACCTTGAAGGTTCGAGGTCCGCGCTTGATTGGCGACGGCTTTCAGCTCGGCGATGTAGCCATGCACATGCTCGCCGCCGCCAAGCGGCAGCTTGCGCGCCACCAGGTCTATCGCCTGGATGCCGTTGGTGCCTTCGTAGATCGGCGCGATGCGCGCGTCGCGATAAAGTGCTGCCGCACCGGTCTCCTCGATGTATCCCATGCCGCCATGAACCTGCAGCCCGAGCGAGGCGACCTCGACGCCTACATCGGTGGAAAAGGCCTTGGCCAGCGGCGTCAGCAGATTGGCGCGCTCCTGCCAATGGATGGCTTCATCGCCGACGGATACGCGCGCGTGGTCAATGGCGTGCGCGCAGCAATAGCTGATGGCGCGCGCAATCTGGGTCAGCGCCTTCATGGTCAGAAGATTGCGCTGCACGTCGGGGTGATGGACGATCGGCGCCATGCCGCTGCCATCATAGCTCGCGGCTTTGCCTTGCAGGCGGTCATAGGCGTAGGCGAGCGCCTTCTGCGTGGCCGTTTCGGCGACCGCAACACCCTGCATCCCGACGGCGAGCCGCGCATTGTTCATCATGGTGAACATGCAGGCGAGGCCCTTGTTTTCCTCGCCAATCAGCCAGCCGATCGCGCCGGGGGCGGTCCCTTCGAAACCGTCGCCATAGATCATGGTGCAGGTCGGCGAGGCGTGGATGCCCAATTTGTGCTCCAGCCCGGAGCAAAAGACGTCGTTGCGTGCGCCGAGCGCGCCATCGTCGCCGACAAGGAATTTCGGCACCAGGAACAGCGAAAGGCCGCGCGTGCCGGCCGGCGCGTCCGGCAGCCGCGCCAGCACCAGGTGGATGATGTTGTCGGTAAGATCGTGCTCGCCATAGGTGATGAAAATCTTCTGGCCGAAGATGCGGTAGGTGCCGTCGCCGGCCGGCTCGGCGCGGGCGCGCAAGGCATTCAGATCCGAACCCGCCTGCGGCTCGGTCAGGTTCATCGTGCCCGTCCATTCGCCCGAGACGAGCTTTTCCAGGTATTTGGCCTTCAGCGCCGGTGAAGCATGCTTGTCGAGCGCTTCGACCGCGCCCATGGTCAGCGTCGGGCCGATACCGAAGGCCATGGCGGCGGAGTTCCACATTTCGAGCGCGGCGACGCCCAGCATGGTCGGCAGCGCCTGGCCGCCGAATTCCTCCGGCGCGGACAGCGCGTTCCAGCCGCCGTCGATCCAGCGGCGATAAAGTTCCTTCCAGCCGAGCGGCATGGTGACGGCCGCGCCGCTCAGCACCGCGCCTTGTTCATCGCCGATCTTGTAGAGCGGCGCGACCTCTTCGCCGGCAAAGCGGCCGGCTTCCGCCAGAATGGCATCGACGAGGTCTTCGCCAAGGTCGCCAAAGGTGCCGGCGTCAAGCGCCGGCTTCAGGCCGGCCACATGCTTCAGCGTGAAGGCGATTTCCTCGACTGGTGCCCGGTACATGCCGCTCCTCCTCCGTCCTGCAGGGAAACTTGATATATCCGTGCCGACACAAAACCATTCGCTTTTGGGTCGCCTCTCCCGCCTTCTTTTTACGTAAACGTCAAATTTTGTCACGCAGATTTTGCAATTGGAACTGTTCACGCTAAAATCGGCAAAAAGCCGGACAAGTCGACCGGCGACAGCTCAAGAATACCGGATCGGACCGCCCGTGCTCGCCAGACCTGACGCTTATCGCTGCATCGAGTGCGGCCTGCCCTATCGAGCGGCAGGTTTTTGGCACCATCGGGGCACGATCGAGGACGGCGCCGCCTATTGGTCGGATCGCGGCATCCTGTGTTCGCCGCAATGCTCGCTGGCCCATCACCGCAAGCGCCAGGCTGAGGGGACGCTGCCGCAAGCGCCGGCGCCCGACCCGTTCCACCCGCTCGCCCTCCGTTGATGACCAGCAAAGCCATCCCCGGCACAATTGCGGCGGTCGCCGCGGGCCGCCGAAAGTATTTCCTTAACCATGGCGGTTCAGGATCAGGCTTTGGCCAGCAAGGATCTGCTGTTTGAAGCCGCCGGCGCACCCTCTTCGCCGCCCAGGACTCCTCGCCGTCGCGACCGCGACGGCAATGGCGTTGGCGCCGGCACAAGCCTCGGACTTCTCCGCGCCCTGGAAGAAGACCGACCGGGCGCTGGTGATCGACGCCTACGAATACAATCCCATCGATTGGACCGAGCTTGCCACCGACAAGCGCATCGTCGGCTTCATCAACAAGGCGTCCGACGGGATGCCGCCAGCGTATTTCTGTTTCGGCGACGAGACCGCGACGCGGCTCTGCAAGGCGCTGTGGAAGCGCCATGCGGTAGCACAGGAACTGTTCCAGACGCGCAAGGTGGTGGCCAAGGCGCTCGGCCTGAAATGGGGCGCTTATCACCTCGCCCGACCCGGCAACCCAGTGGGACAGGCCAATAATTTCATCAATTTCGCGAAACCTGGTCCGGACGACCTGCTCGCCCTCGACATCGAGGATGACGACCCGACGAAATGGATGTCGCTCGAGGATGCAGAGGAGTTCGTGCGCCATGTGCATCGGCGGATTGGCCGTTTTCCAGTGCTCTATACCAACGGCAAAACCGCCAAGCACATCGCCGACAACAAGTACAAATATCGGCTGCTGTCGCGGCTGCCGCTCTGGTATGCGCGCTACAAGCCCGATATCGGCGTGCATTTTCCGATGGGCAACTGGCAAGGCTACGCACTCTGGCAGTTTTCGGCAAAAGCCAATTGCGGCCGGTTCCGCTGCCCCTATCGGGTGGCTGGCACGCCGAACGACATCGACGTCAATGTCGCACCGATGGATGCCGCCGCGTTGCGCGCGCAATGGCCGTTCGGCGGCCTGATCGACGCGCAGCCGGATTACCTCGCCTCGATACCGCTGCCTCTCTCGCGGGCGGCCGGCCTTGCCGGCAATGTCACCCTTACCTATGCGACCGTGTCGCCACCGCCGAGCTTCACCGAAATGGTCGCCATGTTCGGCGCGGGCTGGTCCAAGTTCCGCGGCAGCTTGCAAATGCCTGCCGTAGGGACAGCGCTGCGTCTTCCGCGCCGGATCGCCGACTATCTGGGGTGGCTGCGAAAGGAAAAGCCCTCCGCATCGGCCGCTGAAGCCGCACCTACCGATCCGGTCAGCACTGCGTCGACCGAGTTGGATCGCCGCCCCCGCTAATCTTGCCCCCGCTAATCTTGTACGTCAGCGCGCCTGCTCGCGGGCAACGGCCTGCCAGCCGATGTCGCGGCGGCAAAAACCTTGCGGCCAATCGATCCGGTCGACCGCGGCGTAGGCTCGTCGCTGCGCCTCGCCGACCGTGCCGCCGGTCGCCGTGACACCGAGCACACGGCCGCCATTGGCGACCAGCGCGCCGCTGTCGATGGCGGTGCCGGCATGAAAGATCTCGACGCCATCGTCCGCGGCCTGTTCGACGCCTTGGATGACCGAGCCCTTTTCCGGCGTGCCGGGGTAACCCCTTGCCGCCATCACCACGGTGAGCGCCGCCTCGTTGCGCCAGCGCACCGAGGTATGTGCAAGCTGGCCGTCGGCGGCAGCGTTGAGCAGGACCAGCAGATCGTCCTTCAGCCGCATCATCAGCACCTGGCATTCCGGGTCGCCGAAGCGGGTGTTGTATTCGATCAGCTTCGGCCCCTCGCCTGATATCATCAGCCCGGCAAACAGCACGCCGGAAAACGGCGCGCCAAGCTCGGCCATGCCGCGCATGGTCGGCTCGACGATCTCGCGCATGGTGCGGTCGATCATCTCCGGCGTCATCACCGGGGCCGGCGAATAGGCCCCCATGCCGCCGGTGTTCGGGCCGACCTCGCCGTCACCGAGGCGCTTGTGGTCCTGCGCGGTGCCGAACGGCAGCGCGGTGGCGCCGTCGCACAGGCAAAAGAAGCTCGCCTCCTCGCCGGTGAGAAACTCCTCGACCACCACCTCCGCGCCGGCCTGTCCGAAGGACCCGTCGAAACAGGCATCGAGCGCTGCCAGCGCCTCGGCCAAATTCATGGCGACGGTAACGCCCTTGCCGGCGGCGAGGCCGTCGGCCTTGATGACGATCGGCGCGCCCATCTTTTCGACATAGGCCCTGGCCGACGCCAGGTCGCCGAAACGGCCATAGGCGGCGGTCGGGATGTCGTATTTCGCGCAAAGATCCTTGGTGAAACCCTTAGAGCCTTCCAGCCGCGCCGCCGCCCTGGACGGGCCGAAGACGCGAATGTTTTCAGCGCGGAGGTCGTCGGCAATGCCGGCGACCAGCGGCCCTTCCGGCCCGACCACGACGAGGTCGACCTTCTTCTCCGTGCAGAACCGGGCCACCGCCGCATGATCGTCAATGTCGAGCGTCACCAGTTCGGCTTCGCGGCCGATGCCAGGGTTGCCGGGCGCCGCGTAAAGCTTGGTCAGCAGCGGCGAGGCCGCGATCTTCCAGGCCAAGGCATGTTCGCGGCCGCCGGAGCCGATCAACAATACGCGCATGCCCAGATCCCTTGCCATTCCACGATCAGGACTGCGCTATTGCGCCCCGTACGATGGGTCAAGACATTTGGAAGACTTTGAGCGCAATTCCACACGGGAACGGGGAATGGTTCGGCCCGCTTGACGCTTGACGCCGTTCGCCGCTGCTGCCATTTCAGCACGATGGAACCCATCCAGTCGAAAGCAGCCCAGGGCCGCGTCGCCGATGCGCCGAGCGGCCACTGGGTCTACCGCATTCTGCCACGCTGGCTTTGGCCCTATGCGCAGCTTGCCCGGTGGGACCGGCCGATCGGCTGGCAGTTGCTGCTGTGGCCGTGCTGGTGGTCGGCAGCCCTTGCCGAGAGTGCCCATCCACGCCCTGCTGATCCCCTGCTCTCGCTGCTGCCGGCGCCATGGTATCTCGTGCTGTTCCTGATCGGCGCCGTCGCCATGCGCGGCGCCGGCTGCACCTACAACGACCTGGTCGACCAGGACATCGACAACCAGGTGGAACGCACGCGCTCGCGGCCGCTGCCAGCGGGAAAGGTCATGCGCCGGCAGGCCTGGGCGTTCCTCGCGATCCAGGCACTGGTTGGACTCGCTGTGCTTCTGCAGTTCAACAGCTTTGCCGTCCTGCTCGGCATCGGTTCGCTCGCCTTCGTCGCCATCTACCCGTTCATGAAGCGATTTACCAATTGGCCGCAACTGGTTCTCGGCCTTGCCTTTTCCTGGGGTGCGCTGATGGGATGGGCGGTCGAATTCGGCAATCTCGATGGCCCGGCCGTCATGCTCTATATCGGCTCGATCCTGTGGGTGATCGGCTACGACACGATCTATGCGCATCAGGACAAGGAAGACGACGCCATCGTCGGCGTGCGCTCGACCGCACGCCTGTTCGGCGACAACACCAAGACCTGGCTCGTCGGGTTTTATGGCGGAGCGCTGGTATGCTTCGCCATCGCCTTCGCGGCGGCGCAGGCGCCAGTGCCGGCGCTGGCCGGGCTGGTCGCGGCCGGCGCCCATATGGCGCGGCAGATCACCGTGCTCGACATCGACGATCCCGACCAGTGCATGCTTCTGTTCAGGTCGAACAACCAGGTCGGCTGGCTGGTCTTCCTCGGCCTGATCGGCGGTGCGTTGTGGGTGGCGCTGAAGCCGCTGGTGTAGCGGCTTTTTTCCTTCTCCCCTTGTGGGCCCGTTGTGGGAGAGGAGAAGGTGGATCGGCGCGTAGCGCCGAGACGGTTGAGGGGTGTTGGAACAAATGAGGCGTTCGCGTTTCCTGGAACACCCCTCATCCGGCCGCTTCGCGGCCACCTTCTCCCGCAAGGGGAGAAGGGAAAGCGCTCGCTCTATTCGTCGCGCGAAATAATCTCCTGGCCGCCGATCACCAGCCTGAGGCCGAGGGCGCCGGCCCTGCGGCGGGCGAGGAAGCGCGGACGACGCATGGTCGAAAGCCGACCCCTGCGACGGTCCTGCGCGGGTAATGTCTTGATGGCGACGCCAAGCGATTCCTCCAGGGTGCGGGCGATGCCGTCGGATTCGATCAGAAGCATCGGCAGACGGTAGGCATCGGCCCAGGCGCGCCAGTCGGCGGCGACATCCTCGAGATCGTCGGCCACCAGCAGCGGCACCGACAGCATCGGATCATTGTGCAGAAGCTCCAGCGTCACCGTGACATTGCCGTCCGGGTCCTCCATTGCGCGGGCTGCCACGCCACGAAACGCATTGGCGGGCAGAGCGATGAACGCCGGCAGGCCGCTCATCTCCAGCACGCGGCGAATGACGGCGCCACGACGGTCGATGGTGAAGGTAACGTCGCCATAGTCGTCGCGCGTCGCGTAGCTCACCACCTGCGGCAGGCGGAGTGGGTCGAGGCGCATATTGCGCCCAGCCCAGACTGGCTTCAGTCCAGTGTTCATATCGTGCCTTTCCTGTCTCTCCTGAGAGCCGGTCTTCCGGTTCTCCGGGCCGGTTTTTCCAGCCTCGTTGTGGGGAAACATTAGCGCGGGCTTCTTATCGCAGCGCTTAAGAAAGTCGGTTAAATTTTGCTGATCTCGAGGGGATGGTTATCGGAATGCAACCATTCACAAGACGGCGAAAGGATCAGATAACCTTACCGGGATTCATGATGCCGGCCGGGTCGAAGGCCGTCTTCACCCTGCGCATCAGTTCGATCGCCATCGGCGGCGCTGTCGCGATCAATTCATCCCGCTTCAGCTGGCCGATGCCGTGCTCGGCCGAGATCGAGCCGTGAAGGCTGCGCACGACATCGTGCACGGCCTTGTTCATGGCGTGATAGAGCCGGAGAAACGCCTCGTCATCGCCGCCGACCGGCCGGGAGATGTTGTAATGGAGATTGCCGTCGCCCATGTGGCCGAAACACACCTCGCGCGCACCGGGGCTGACCGACTGAACGGCGCCGGCCGCCTCTTCGATGAATTGCGGGATGGCCGCCACCGGCACAGAGATGTCGTGCTTGATCGAGGCGCCTTCGGGCTTCTGCGCCTCGGGCAGCAGCTCGCGGAAATTCCAGAAGGCATCGCCCTGCGCGATGCTCGCCGCAATCACCGCATCGCCGACGATCTCCTGCTCGAGGCCGGCTGAGAGCACCTCTTCGATTAGGGCCCTGGCATCCTCCGCCGAGCGACCCGAAGAGATCTGCATCAGCACATACCATGGCCAATCGCCGGACAGCGGCCGCACGACGCCTGGCGCGTGCAGAAGCGTAAAATCGTAAGGCCTCTGGCCGATCAGCTCGAAAGCAGTGAGTGCCGCACCGGCGCGATCCATCGCCAGGCTGAACAGGGACAGTGCCGCCTCAGGTGACGACAGGCCGGCAAAGGCCACCTCGCGCCCCTTGGGCTTGGGGAAAAGCTTGAGCACGGCGGCGGTGATGACGCCGAGCGTGCCTTCCGCACCGATGAACAGGTTTTTTAGATCGTAACCGGTGTTGTCCTTCTTCAGCTTGCGTAGATCGTCGAACACCTCGCCGGTCGGCAGCACCACCTCGACGCCGAGGCACAGCTCACGCGCATTGCCATAGGCGAGAACGCCGGTGCCGCCGGCATTGGAAGAGAGATTGCCGCCGATCTGGCAGGAGCCTTGCGCGGCAAGCGACAGCGGAAACAGCCGGTCGGCGGCATCGGCCGCTTCCTGCAGCGTCTGCAGGATGACTCCGGCCTCGACGGTGACCGTGTTGGACAGGACGTCGATCTCGCGGATGCGGTTCAGCCGCGACAGCGACAGCACGATCTGGCGGCCGGACGTGTCCGGCACCTGCGCGCCGACCAGCCCGGTGTTGCCGCTTTGCGGCACGACCGGCGTTCCCGTCTCGGTTGCCAGCTGCATGATGCGGCTGACCTCGTCGACACTGCCGGGCCTCAGCACCAGCGCCGTCCGGCCATGCCACAGACCGCGCCTCTCCGTGAGGTAAGGCGCGATATCCTGCTGGTCGCGAAGCGCATATTTGTCGCCGACGATTGCCGCAAAGCGGTCGATGAGGGCGGGGTCAATATCCCTTGAGATGTCGTTCATGGATGGGAAACTATGGTGCTCAGTCGATCTTGTCACGAGGGGCGGCGGCACGCGAAAGCCGGTCGTTGATCGCCTCGCCCAGCCCGTCGGAGGGGATCGGCTCGACGGCGATTGTCTTGGCGCCGCTGCGATCGAGATCCTGCATATGGGCAAAGAGGTTGGCCGCGGCCTCGCGCAGGTCGCCGGTCTCTGACAGGTTGCGCAAGGCGGCTGCGGCTTGCCAGCCTTCGGCGCGGCGCGGGCCGAACGCCAGCAAGGCTTCGCCCTTTGCGACTTTTGCGGCGTTGATCCGCACTGCAGCACCCGGCGCGTAATGCGAGGCGAGCATGCCCGGGGCCTCGATGCCCGCCGCGCCGCGCAGCAGCTTCATGCCGGCGGTCGCTTCGATCTCTTCGGCGGCAATGCCGCCCGGCCGCAGCAGCCGCAGCTTTCCGCCCTCTATCTTCACGATTGTCGATTCGACCCCGACCGACGTCGCGCCGCCATCGACCACAAGCTTGATTTTTGGACCGAGATCGGCGGCCACGGCCTCGGCCGTCGTTGCGCTGATCCTGCCTGAGGAATTGGCGCTGGGCGCTGCAAGCGGGCGTCCGAGCCTGGCGATCAGTTGGCCGCCAAAGCCTTTCGGCATGCGCAGCGCGACCGTATCGAGCCCGGCGGTGACCAGCGGATGAATGCCGTTGCCGGGCCGCTGCGGCAGCACCAGCGTCAGCGGTCCCGGCCAGAATGTCTGCGCCAGCCTTTTCGACACGGGATCGAGCAGCGCGATGCGATCGGCCATCGCCAGATCGGCGACATGAGCTATCAGCGGATTGAAGCGCGGCCGGCCCTTGACCTCGAAGATGCGCGCCACGCCAACACCATTGGTGGCATCGGCGGCCAGCCCGTAGACGGTTTCGGTCGGAATGGCGACGACATCGCCCCCTTCGAGCAGCGCCAGCGCCCGCTCCATCGCCTCGCCGGCGGCAAGTATCTCAGCCACTCTCATCACCTTACAGAAGCGGGACCTTACGGATGTCGGTGCGTAATACGGTGACGTTCACGGGGCAAGTCCGGGCGGAAGCGAATTGCCAATAGCTAAAATGCCAGCTTTCCTGGCAAGCCCGCGTCAATTCCCGGACGCTATGGTGCCGGCTTGTTGGGCAAGGGGAGCTATCATGGTATGGGTGCGTATCCTGGGGGCGCTTGGCCTCACTCTGGCGGCGGGCACAGCACAGGCTTCATCCTTCGTTGTTCCTGCTGCACCATCCTCGACCCCGTCCGTCGTCAGCCTCGGTGCGCCTGAACCGGCGAAGGTGGCTGGCAACTCCTCGACGCCATCGATCGTGGCGCTCGGCGAACCAGTGCCCGATGTCACCTATGAAAAAGTTTCTGCGATCCCGAGCCAGCCCAAGCCCAAGCATGATTTCACGCAAAGCCCGATGATCATTCGCGGCGGCATCGTCGGCGACGCCTTCGCAACACCGGCGCCCAGCCCCGCACCTGCCGCGACAACCGCTGCCGCAGCACCTGCGGCGGCCACGAAATCCGACAAAAAAATTACCGCAACGAACGGCCCGCCCGAGCCCGCAACACCGCAACCAACGCCCATCCCCGAGATCGACCAGGCCAGATAGCCGTTCGCAGCCAGGACGACGCTCGCCTAAATTGCCAAGCCTCAGCCGGCGATTTTCGAGAAATCCGCGACCTGGTCGGTCGCTGCCCGGATGCGCGCCAGCAACGCCAGGCGGTTGGCGCGCACGGCCTGGTCCTCATCATTCACAAGAACGCGTTCGAAGAATGAATCAACCGGTTCACGCAACGCGCTAAGCGCCAGCATGGTGGCGGAAAAGTCTTCGTTGTGAATCGCTTGGCCGGCTTCCTTCTCGGCCTGATTCACCGCGGCAAACAGCGATTTCTCGGCCTCTTCCCGGAATCGAGCCGGCTCAACATTTTCGGCGATCGTCGTTTTCTTCTTCTCCTCGGCGGCCAAAATGTTGGCCGCGCGCTTGGTGCCGGCTAGCAGGTTCTTGCCGTCCTCGGTGTCGAGGAAAGAGCCTAGGGCTTGGACGCGACGAACGATTTGCAGGAGATCGTCGGACCGCGGCGTGATGACCGCATCGATCAGATCATGCCGCGCGCCCTGGTCGCGCAGATAAACTTTCAGGCGGTCATGGAAGAAAGCGAGGAGGTCGGAAGGGTAGATTTGCTCCGCCTTCCCTTCCAGCGTTGTAATCGCATTCTTGTCGAGATAGTTCGCCCACTCATAGGCGCTTCCGAAGGTGGGCATGAGCGCCAGTCGGATACCGTTCTCGACTAGAATCCTCACCACCCCCAGCGCCGCGCGGCGGAGAGCATAGGGGTCCTTTGACCCGGTCGGTTTTTCGTCAATCGCCCAGAACCCGACCAGCATGTCGAGCTTGTCGGCGAGCGCTACGGCCACCGATACGGGATCGGTCGGCACGCGGTCGGACGGGCCCTGCGGCTTATAGTGCTCCTCGACGGCGGCGGCGACCGAGGGATGCTCGCCCTGCAGCAGCGCGTATTTGCGGCCCATGGCGCCCTGCAATTCCGGGAATTCGCCGACCACCTCGGTGGTGAGGTCGGCCTTGGCCAGGACGGCAGCGCGACGTGCCAGCGCGGTAATCTCCCCCCTCGAGGGGGAGATGTCGCCGAAGGCGACAGAGGGGGTCGCTGATCCACGCGCAACGACCCCCTCTGGCCTGCCGGCCATCTCCCCCTCAAGGGGGGAGATTCCGCTCGCCACTATCGGCGCCAATTCTTCAGCCAGTTGGGCAATCCGCTCCACCCGCTCACCCTGCGTGCCGAGCTTGGCGTGGAAGGTGACGCCGAGATGGTCGAGGCGGGCCATGCGCTGGTCGAGCGGCTTTTTGAGATCGAGCCCGAACTTTTCCGCCGATGCCTGCAACTGGTCGAGGTCGGGCAAATCGCCCTGGTCGGTCTTCCAGAAATAGAGCGCGTCGGAAAGGCGGGCGCGTACCACCTTGCCGTTGCCGTGGGCGATCTCCTTGCCGCCGTCGCTGGCCTCGATGTTGGCGGTCAGGATGAAGCGGTTGGAAAGCTCCTCGCCGGCGCCCTGCGGCCGCGTCACAAAACACTTCTGGTTGGCGCGGATCGTCAGCCGGATCACCTCGGCCGGAATGGCGAGAAAGTCCTGCTCGAATTCGCCCATCAGCACGACCGGCCATTCGACCAGGCCTGACACTTCCTCAAGCAGCCCCTCGTCTTCGACAAGGTTGAGCCCGTTGGCGAAAGCGAGATTCCTGGCGTCGGCAAGGATGATCTGCTTGCGCCGGTCGGCGTCGAGCACAACCTTCGCCGCCTCCAGCTTGGCGGCATAGTCGTCGAAACGGCGCACGCCGATGGCGCCCGGCGCGTGAAAACGATGGCCGTAGGTGATGTTTCCCGAGCGGATGCCGTCGATCTCGAAATCGACGACCACCGGCTCCTCGGTCTCCGGGCCGAAGGTGCAGAGGATGGACTGCAGCGGCCGCACCCAGCGCAGCGATCCCGGTTTCGCCGAGGCTGGCCCCCAGCGCATCGATTTCGGCCATGGAAAGTCGCGGATGATGCCCGGTACCAGTTCAGCGATTATCGTCTCGGCCGCCCGGCCCGGCTTCGCAATATGGGCGACATAGAAGTCGCCCTTCTTCGGATCGGCGTGGACATGCGCCTCGGCGATCGAGGAAAGACCGGCCTTGCGCAGAAAACCTTGGACCGCCTGTTCGGGCGCTTTGGTCGAGGGTCCATTGATCTCCTCGCTTATGTCCTTCGAGCGCGCGGTCACGCCGCGAATGTCGAGCGCCAGCCGGCGCGGCGTCCAATATTCGCGCGCCGCCTCATAGGTCAGCCCGGCCTCGACCAAACCGTCCGTCATCATCTTCTTCAGGTCGCCCGCCGCCTTGCGCTGCATGCGCGCGGGAATCTCTTCCGAACGAAGTTCTAAAAGCAGGTCGGGCATAAATTGTGCTCACGCGGCGAAATGGTCCAGGCGGCATAGCAACTCGGCTGGTCCCATGCAATCGGCGCATCCACGGACGATTGCCAAAAAGATGCCGCTGCCTGTCGGGCCAGAGCGGGACCATCCGTCCTTGGGTCAAACATCTCCATGAACCGAACGCAGCGCTGAAGCGACCAACGCTCAGGCAGAAAACTATTGGCTGAACGACTATGAAGACGGCATCGACATTTCTGCAGATCCTCGCGCTCAGCGCCTGTTTTGCGGCGCAGGCTCGTGGCACGTTCACGATGCCCGGCGTTAGACAAGCGCTGCGGACAATGGCTGGCTCGAGCGGCCAAGGCGTATCGCCAATCAGCGTATCAGTCGAAATCGCAAACAGCCTCTGGAGCTAAGCCGCCAGACCACCTGCCTGCGTCAGCAAAAACGCCTCGCCGCAGGCTTTCGCCAGATTGCGCACCCGCAAGATGTAGCTCTGCCGCTCGGTGACGGAAATCACGCCGCGCGCGTCGAGCAGGTTGAAGACGTGGCTGGCCTTGATGCACTGGTCGTAGGCGGGAAATACCAGACGGTGGTTCCCCTCCCCCTTGAGGGGGTGGCCAGACGCGGGAGGAGTCGCTGGGACCTTGCTTGCGGTGCCTTCTGAGGCGACCCCCTCTGCCCGCTCCGCGGGCATCTCCCCCTCGAGGGGGGAGAGGGGCGCGCCGGCATCGAGCAGCGCCTTGCACTCGGCTTCGGCGTCTTCGAAATGCCGAAGCAGCATCGCGGTATTGGCGAATTCGAAATTGTGCCGCGAATATTCCTGCTCGGCCTGCAGGAAGACCTCGCCATAGGTCACCTTGTCGGCGCCGTCGCGGCCGTTGAAGTTGAGGTCGTAGACATTGTCGACGCCCTGCACATACATGGCCAGCCGCTCCAGCCCGTAGGTGAGCTCGCCCGCCACCGGCGCGCATTCGATGCCGCAGACCTGCTGGAAATAGGTGAACTGCGACACTTCCATGCCGTCGCACCAGCACTCCCAGCCCAGCCCCCAGGCGCCGAGCGTCGGGCTTTCCCAGTCGTCCTCGACGAAGCGGATGTCATGCAGAAGCGGATCGACGCCGATCGCCGCCAGCGAGCCGAGATACAGTTCCTGCAGGTTGGGCGGGTTCGGCTTCAGGATCACCTGGTACTGGTAATAGTGCTGCAGCCGGTTCGGGTTCTCGCCGTAGCGCCCGTCCTTGGGCCGGCGCGAAGGCTGCACATAGGCCACGTTCCAGCGCTTTGGCCCCAGCGCGCGCAAGGTCGTCGCCGGGTGGAACGTGCCGGCACCGACTTCCATGTCATAGGGCTGGAGAACGACGCAGCCATAGTCCGCCCAGTAGTTATGCAAAGTCAGGATCAGCCCCTGGAACGAGCGGCTGGGATGCATATGGGCTGGGATATCAACTGTCACGGCGGCCTCGACGGGAAAGACGGGGATGCGGCCCTCCCTAGAGCGCCCACCGGCAAGCGTCAAGGCAAGGGGGCCGGCCGCAGCCAGGGCAATCGGGTGAGTTAACGCGTGACATACGGCGAAACGGCAGGGACGTGGCGGCCTGATCGTGGCCCTTCCTGGGAGCCAGAGATGAGAGCGCCCAGCGATCAGTCCCGCGCCTCAGCCGTTCGGCGGCTCTCATGTGTGGTATCATCCGGCAGGGAGTCCAGCACCCTCGAGGAGACAAAAGTCATGAATTCCCAAGGGATGGCTCAGATGTCCTCCGTCGATTCTCTTGCAGCGAGTTTATTGTCGGCGACATTGATGTTCGATCGGGCGTCGTTGCTGGCGCTCGAGGCTTTAGCTGCCGAATCCGACCGTCGGGTCCTGAGACGCGGTGAGGTTCTGGTACGCGAAGGCGATGCGTCGGACAGGTTTTTCATCGTGCTGTCTGGACGCTTTACGGTACACAAAGGAGATTCGACTGGCTCGGTCGCCGAGATCGCACAGGGTGAACTCATCGGTGAAATCGGTTTCTTCGCGGGACTACCCCGCATGGCCACTGTCCTTGCAGCGCGCGATTCGATCGTCCTTGAAATCGGTCGCAATCATTTCGAGAAGGCGGCCGAGACTTTGCCGAGCCTGAGAGAGGCGGTCACGGTATTTCTGGCGCGCCGGTTTGCCACCCAATCTCCGAGGTCGTCGCGTCTCAAGGAACCTGCCAAGATCCGAACGCTTGCGATCATTGCAGCCGGCGGAAGTCGCATCTCACCGGTGCTCATCCAGCACCTGCGGCATGCGTTCGGCGCGGCCACGCGCGCTCGGTTCGTTTCCCGGCTTGACGTCCAAGCGAAGTTCCCAGGTCTTCCGATCGACGACCAGCCGATCCTTAACTGGTTGAACGAACTGGAGGCGGAAGCCCAATTCATCGTCTATGTTGCCGATGAGGAACCTAATGAATGGACCCAAGTCTGCATTCGCCAGGCCGATACCGTCCTGTTGCTGGCCAGCGCGTCCTGCTCGCCTCGCCTGAACCCGTCTGAGGAACTGACGCTATCGGTCCATCCGCCATCGACCAGTCGGCTTGTCCTAATTCACGACACTCGCTCGGCTGCGGTCTCCGGTACGTCTGCATGGCTCGATGAGCGACCCTATGTTGACCAGCATCATCATGTTGCGCTGGACGACGGGTCTGATTTCCAGCGCCTGGTCCGATTTATTTCGGGCAAGGCACTGGGCTTCGTGGCGGCAGGGGGTGGGTCCCTCGGCAGCGCTCATTTAGGTGTCTACAAGGCTTTCGTTGAGGCGGGCGCTTGCTTCGACTATCTCGGTGGGACAAGTTCCGGCGCGGCGATGATGGCCGGCTTCGCCAGAGGCTTGGATGCCGACCAGATCGACCGAGGCACCCACAACATATTTATCAAAAGCCGGGCGTTTCGCCGTCCCACCTTGCCGCGTTTCGCGCTTCTGGATCACAAAGCGTTTGATCGGGCCCTTCGGCTGGAATACGGCGACGTTCTGATCGAGGATCTTTGGCTTCCGTTCTTTGCGCTTTCGACCAATCTGAGCAGCCGTCAGCCTCATGTCCACCGTCGTGGAAAGCTCTGGCACGCCGTTCGGGCGTCCGGCTCCATCCCGGGCGTCCTGCCGCCGTTCTTTACGGATGACGGCGATATGCTGGTGGACGGCGCTATCATGAACAATTTGCCGCTGGAGCAGATGAAGGAGCTCAAGACCGGACCCAATGTCATCGTTACCTTCGGGTCGAGTGCACCGCAGAAATACGACATAGACTATGACCGCATCCCCGGAGCTTCCGAACTGGCATTGGCCTTGCTGAACCCTTTCGGTCGTGCCCGCTTGCCTCGGGTTCCCAGCATGCTTCAGGTCATTGCCTCGAGCATGCTGGCACACCGGCCGCAGGACATTGCCGTCGGCGAAGAGGATATCCTGATCTGTCCGGAGGTTTCCAACACGATCAGCTTCATGGATTGGAGTCGGCATTCCGAGTTGTTTTCGGATGCCTACGACCGTACGACCCGATGGATCGAGGAACAGAACGACTCAGGGCTCCGAGCGGTGCTCGGCACCGCGCACGATTAGCATGGCTTATAGTCCAGACCCTTAGCGACAGCGGCGACGAGCCCCGCATAATCGAATTCAGAAGTATTCAGCCCTTTGGCGCAGTCGTCGGTTCGGGCTTGACCTTCGGGGTTTCCTGAGCCGTGTTGGATTCGATCGGCGGCAGGCCCTTCAGCAGTTTCTGCTGCAAGGCGGCGAGCACGCCGGGATCCGGCTTGAGGTCGCGAGCCTGGTTCCACTGGAAGGTGGCTTCCAATTTGCGGCCGACGCGCCAATAGGCATCGCCAAGGTGATCGTTGAGCACCGGATCTTCCGGCTTCAACGAAACGGCACGTTCCAATTCGCGCACCGCATCGTCGAATCGGCCAAGGCGGAAATAGGCCCAGCCCAGCGAATCGACGATGTAGCCGTCGCTCGGCCTGAGCTCGACGGCCTTCTGGATCATCTGAAGGCCTTCCTCGAGGTTGGTGTTCATGTCCACCCAAGAATAGCCAAGATAGTTCAGAACCTGCGGCTGGTCGGGGAACAATTCCAGCGCCTTGCGGAAATTCGGCTCGGCCTTCGGCCACTCCTTCAGTCGCTCATAGGCGATGCCGCGCTGGTAGAAAATGTTCCAATCGGCGCGGGTCGGGGCCTTCAGCATCGCCACCGCCTTGTCATAGAGACCGGCCGCGGAGCGGAAATCCTCCTTCGAGGCATAGACGCCACCGAGCGCCTGATAGGCGCGCATGTCGTCGGGGCGCGCTTCGACGAGGGCCTTCAGATGGGCGATGGCCTCGTCATAGCGGTCGAGATCTGCAAGGTTGAGGCCGAGCTGCAGTTCCGACAGCGTCTTCAGCGGGGAACTGGCCGGGATGCGGCGATAGAAGGCGATGGCGCCCTCGCCGTCCTTCAACTGCTCGGAGACGGCGGCGAGTTGGACGAGGGCCGCGTCGCTGTCGGGCCTCAGTGCCAGGGCGTATTGCAGATAGAGGCGGACGAACGGCTCACCGCCGCCGCGATTGAGCGCGGTGGCGAGATCGAGCAGAATTTCCGAGGCGCCGTCGGACGGGCCGGCAACGAAGGGTTCGATCTTCTCGCCCTTGGTGATCCTGTCGCGAAGCGCCAATATCTCGACCTTGCCGGGTGCAAATGCCTCGGCCTGATCGAGCACGGACAGCGCCTTGTCCTTGTCACCCTTGCGGGCAAGGAAGGAGGCATAGGCCTGCGCGTTGCGCATCCAGGTTTCGGGCGCGGCGGCGCCGGTCGCGGTGTCCTGCAAGGTGGCGGCGTAGATCGCATCCGCCTTTTCGGGCAGGCCCGAGGCATCGGCGATCAGCCCGCGATGGAAGGATTTGAACAGGCCGAACCAGTCCGGGCCCTGCAGCTTGTCGATGGAGGCCATGGCTTCGCCGGGATCGCCGGCGCCCTGCTTGGCCCAGCCGGTCATGACGCCGGAGATCAGCCGGTCGAGATCGGATTCGAGCGAAAGCTTGAGCCAGTATTCGGCCTTGGAAAAGTCCTTCTTGTGAAAGGAGCCGACGGCCAGCGCCAGGCGCGAGAACCGCTCGACGTCGGGAACCGTCTTGAGCTTGTCGGCATAGACCAGGGATTCTTCGAAGCGCCCCTGCGCGATCAGCGACAGCATCAGGCTTTGCTGCAACGAGGTGTCACCGGGAGCGAAGGCGAGCGCCTGCTTGTAGTAGGCGATGGCGCTGTCGAGATCATTGTCACCTTCGGCGACCCGCGCGGCAAGATAGGCCCCCGAGAACGACGTGATATTGACTGGCTCGGTGGTCTCTTTGGCATAGGCGGGCAGACCGGAGACCGCCATGCCCGTCACAATTGCCAGCCCTGTCAGCCAGCGCGCACATCCTTGCCGCATCATATTCCTTTCAGTCGAAGCCATACCCGCGTCAGCGGGATCGCCGTTGACTCGATCTTTTCCACGTTAAGCATGGCCTTTTTGGGGTGAGGCTTCAACCCGGCCCGAATTCACAATCGGGTAATGCTATCAAAAACAACGCGGAAAGGCGCCAAATTGCGACCGTCGACCGCGATTTGCCGGCCTGACGCGCTGCCGGCCTGTCCTGCTGCAGCATCGGCGCCGCGGTGCCGTAAGCGATCCGTAAGCGGCGGGCGTCGATAGTTTCCGCAGCGGAATGATGCGTGGAACCGTGCAGATGGATGCCGTTGCTTCGCCCAGGAAGATGCCGATGCTGGAAATGCCGCAGGGCCAGCAGGCCTTCGCCATTGTCGATCGAATCTACGAAGCGTCGTTCGCGGCCGAGCTGTGGCCGGAGGTATTGGCGGCGGCAAGCGCGATCTCCCGCTCGGCAAACGGCGCGATCTTTGTAGTCAGCGATCATTCGCCGGTCCGCGCCATCACCGAAACGCATCTCCAGCCCTTGCTCGATGAGTTCATGAAGGGAGACACTTGGCGGTTTTCCGAGAGCGTGAAGCGCTTGTGCGCCGCGCAGCCAGCAAGCTTTGTGTGGGTCGATAATTTCATTACCTGCGAGGAGATCGAGCGCGATCCGGTTCGCAAAAGTGCCACCGCGTTTGGCATCGGCCCACATCTATGCACAGCCATCCCCATGCCTGGCGGCGAGCTTGTCCTTTTTGTCTTCCAGCGCTGGCTGAAGGACGGGAGTTATGACCAGGCCGCAATCGATTTGTTGAACGGACTGCGTCCGCACCTCGCACGGGCCGGCCTCGTCGCCGGGCGCCTGGGTCTGGAACGGGCCAGGACCGCCGTGTCCATTCTCCGGGAAATCGGGCTGCCGGCCGCAATCATGAGTGGATCGGGCCGTGTGCTGACGGCCAATCCGCTTTTCGAAGGCATGGCGGACGTCTTCCTTCCCACAGCCCATGGCGGCATGGCGATTGCCGATCAAACTGCAAACGCGCTTTTCCAGCAGGCCATCGCGCAGAACCGGGATAACCGCGTCGTGCGGTCCATCCCGGTTGCGGCCATCAAGGGGCGGCCCGCGCTGGTCATTCAGCTGTTGCCGCTGCGCCGCGCCGCACACGATATTTTTTCGGGTGCAGATGTATTGGTTGTCGCAACCACGGTCGGTACCGGCGCCACTGTTCCGTCGCCCAATGTCCTTTCAGGCCTGTTCGACCTGACGCCGGCGGAAGCCCGGCTCGCCGTCGAGCTGGCCTCCGGCCATTCGGTCCAGGAGGCGGCCATGGAAATCGGCATCGCCGTCAAATCGGCCCGCACCTATCTCGAGCGAATCTTCCGGAAAACCGAAACCAGCCGTCAGAGCGAGCTCGTGGCGCTGCTGAAGAGCGCGTGGTCATTTTCATGACCCCGACATTTTGCCGGGCGCTGACCGTCACGGAGCCCTGCCCTGCTGCTAACCATGCCGCTGCGGAACGTGCATGATTTCACCGCCGCAATTCCGGGAAGACCGAAACACGGGCCGGCGCAGTGCCGGCCAAATGTCGGCGATATCTTCAGTTCACCCGGCTGATGCAGAAATCGATGACGTCGAGCAGCGCCGATTTCTGCGGCGTCGCCTCGAGCGGCGCCAGCGCGTCGCGGGCGATCTCGCCGAAATGGCCGGCGCGCCCGATGGTGTCGGCGATAGCGCCGTGGCGGGTCATCAATCCGATTGCCTTTTCCAGCCCGGCGTCATCGGTGACATTGTCCTCGATGGCGCGCTTCCAAAAGCTGCGTTCGGCCTTGGTGCCGCGCCGGTAGGCGAGGATCACCGGCAGCGTCACCTTGCCTTCGCGAAAGTCGTCGCCGACATTCTTGCCCAGATCCGTGCTGGTGCCGCCATAATCCAGCGCATCGTCGATCAGCTGGAAGGCAAGGCCGAGATTCATGCCATAGGAGCGCAGCGCCGCGCGATCGTTTCGCGTCGCCTGGGCGATGACCGGACCGACCTCGGCGGCGGCCGAGAACAGGGCAGCGGTCTTGGCCTTGATCACCGCGAAATGCTCATCTTCCGTGGTTTCGAGGTTCTTGGCGGCGGCGAGCTGCATCACCTCGCCCTCGGCGATGATCGAGGCGGCGCTGGACAGGATGTCGAGCGCTTCCAGCGAACCGACATCGACCATCATGCGAAACGCCTGGCCAAGCAGGAAATCGCCGACCAGCACGCTCGCCTGATTGCCCCAGATCATGCGGGCGGTCTTCTTGCCGCGCCGCATGCCGCTCTCGTCGACGACATCGTCGTGGAGGAGCGTGGCGGTGTGCATGAACTCGACTGATGTGGCGAGCTTGACATGGCCCTCGCCGGAATAGCCGAACATCTGGGCTGAGGCGAGCGTCAGCATCGGCCTCAGCCGCTTGCCACCCGAAGAGATCAGGTGGTTGGCAATCTCCGGGATCATCTCGACGTCGGAACCGGCCTTCGACAGGATCAATTTGTTGACGCGCCCCATATCGGCCGAAGTCAGGTCGATGAGATCCTTAATGGAGGCGGCTTCCCGCTTCCCGTTTTCGATGTTGAGAACGACACCCACGACAAACTCCCGTCTTATGTCACGCGCACGACGGCACCCCGACACCGCAGCAGACTCTAGGGCGCTACCCACAGGCACGGCAAGAGGCGATTTGGCGCGGTCGAGGTGGCGACGGAAGCCACCCACGTTTACATAGACGCTGCAACCTGCGAGTTTCGTCCTATGATAGAGCTTATCCGCACCAACGACGCCGTGATCATCTCCTTTGTCGAATCGCTGATGCGCGATGCCGGCATCGGCTGTTTCGTCGCCGACCAGAACATGAGCGTGCTCGACGGTTCGATCGGCATCTTGCCCAGGCGCATCATGGTCGAAGCCGACCAGGCCGATGCGGCGCGGCGTATCCTGACGGATGCCGGCATCGCCAACGAGATGCGCCAGAAGTAATGTCCGCGGCGCGCGCCACTCTTGTCCAGGACACGCCGGCCCATACCGTCGATGCTTTCCATCGCGGGCGGTTCTGGCTGGTGCAGCCGAAACAGGCAGGCCATCGCGCCGGCATGGACGCCATGATGCTGGCGGCTGCCGTGCCGTCCTCCTTCGCCGGGCGCCTTGCCGATTTCGGCGCGGGTGCTGGCGCCGCAGGCCTGGCCGTGCTATCGCGCTGTCCTGATGCCGAGGCCGTGCTCATCGAACGGTCTCCGGAAATGGCGGCCTTCGCCGCAACGACGCTTGCCCACCCCGGTAATGCGCATCTCAACGACCGCGCCTCGGTGCTCGCCGCCGACGTCGCGCTGTCGGGCCAGGCACGAGCCGCCACTGGGCTTGCCGACAATTCCTTCGATTTCGTCATCATGAACCCACCCTTCAACGCCGCCGAGGATCGCGCCACGCCCGACCCGCTCAGGAAGGCGGCGCATGTGATGGAGGACGGGCTGTTCGACAGCTGGATCCGAAGCGCGGCTGCCGTGGTCAGGCCGCGCGGCGGTCTTGCCGTGATTGCCAGGCCCGATCAGCTCGGCGCTATCCTCGATGCGATATCGGGCCGCTTCGGCGACGCCGAGATGCTGGCCGTCCACCCCCGCCCCGAGGTAGCGGCGATCCGCATCGTCGTCAGGGCAATCCTCGGCGCACGCGGAAAACTGTCGATCCGCCCGCCGCTGATGCTGCACGCGCAATCTGGTGACGGCCCCACGGAGCGGACCGAGATGATCAACAACGGGATGGCTTCGCTGTTCGGCGACTGAGCCTTTTTGGCCGGCCGGGCGTCGCGGCATTGCCGTTGGCCGGCGAATCCCTACATGCCTTCAAGCCAATTTTGACCGGAGACCCCGTGAAACGCTTCCTGAACCGCCTGCTGCCGAAATCCTGGCGCTCCGACATCGTCACCATTCCCGTCATCCGGCTGCACGGCACCATCATGCCTGGCGGCGGCCCGTTCCGGCCGAGCCTGTCGCTGGCATCTACCGCTGGCCCTATTGAGAAGGCGTTTTCCTTCGACGCGCCCGCGGTCGCCATTTCGATCAATTCGCCGGGCGGCTCGCCGGTGCAGTCGCGGCTGATCTTCAGACGCATCCGCGACCTGGCGAGCGAGAAGAACAAAAAAGTCCTGGTCTTCGTCGAGGACGTGGCGGCGTCGGGCGGCTACATGATCGCGGTCGCGGGCGACGAGATCATTGCCGATCCGTCGTCTATCGTCGGTTCGATCGGCGTGGTGTCGGCCTCGTTCGGCTTTCCCGAGCTGTTGAAGAAGATCGGCGTCGAGCGCCGCGTCCATACGGCCGGCCAGAACAAGGCGGTGCTCGATCCGTTCAAGCCAGAGAAGAAGGAAGATATCGAGCGGCTGAAGGCGCTGCAGCTCGAGGTCCACGAGACCTTCATCGACCTCGTCAAGGACCGGCGCGGGGCCAAGCTCAAGGACGACCCGGACCTGTTCACCGGACTGTTCTGGACAGGCAAGAAGGGACTGGAACTCGGCCTTGTCGATGCACTCGGCGATATGCGCAGCGTGCTGAGGGCCCGTTTCGGGCCAAAAACCCAGCTCAAGCTGATCACGGCGCCGCGCGGCCTGTTCGGCCGCTTCGGCTGGTTCGGCTCAAGCAGAGGCGGCTTTTCGGCGCCCGAGATCGCCGCTGCTGCCGCAAGCGGCGTGATCGATGCGGCGGAAGAGCGCGCACTATGGGCGCGCTTCGGGCTTTGAAAAACCGGCGAAAGCGTTTAACTTGAAAGTTTGACCGTCCGACCGGCGCCGCAGTCGGCCTTGCGAGAGGAGTTTGACATGCCACAGATCATTTTCTTCATCGCAGTCGGCCTGCTCGCCTATTTCGGCTATCGCTCCTTCGTCAGGGAAGCCGAGCGCGTGACGGCCAAGATACGGCGCACCGAAAAGCAGGCTAGCAACGGCACAATGGGCACGTTGGTCAGGGACCCGAAGACCGGCGAATACCGCCTGGCCAAGGACTGACATCATCCCCCTCGTGACTGAGACAGTGGCTTCCGGCAATAGGGTCCGGGCATTGCATGCGCATGCCAAGATAAATCTCGCGCTGCACGTCACCGGCAGGCGCGCCGACGGCTATCACATGATCGAGAGCCTGGCGGTGTTCACGCGCTTCGGCGACCGGGTTGACATCGAGCTCGCCGACAGCGACGGGTTTTCCGTGTCAGGCCGATATGCCTCCGCAGTCCCGCTCGACGACGGCAACCTGGTCGTGAAAGCGCGCGATGCGCTGCGAAAACAGGCTGGTCCGCGGCATACGCCGCCGGTCGCAATCAGGCTAGAAAAGAACCTGCCGGTTGCATCCGGCGTCGGCGGCGGCTCGAGCGACGCCGCAACGGCGCTGCGCGGGCTGGTTGAGACATGGAGACTGGACCTCGACGATGCCGACCTGGCGCGGGTCGGCCTCTCGCTGGGCGCCGACGTTCCGATGTGCCTTATGGCAAGGCCGCTGATCGCGCGCGGCGTCGGTGACGAATTGTCGGCCGTGCCGGGCTTTCCCGCACTCGGGCTGGTTCTGGTCAATCCCGGCACTGCCATCTCCACGGCCGAGGTGTTCAATGCGCTTTCCCATCGCGACAATGAGGGGCTGCCGCCGCTGCCGCGCAGCCTCGACTTCCACAGCATCCGTAATTGGCTGGAGATCACGCGCAACGACCTCGAGCCTGCGGCACGGGCGATCCAACCTGCCATCGGCAAGGCACTTTCGGTGCTCAACAAGGCCGGAGCGGGGTTCGCGCGAATGTCCGGTTCCGGTGCGACCTGTTTTGGGCTGTTCGAGACCGGCAATGTCGCCAAACGCGCCGCCGTCGATATCCGCAGCCGCCATCCCGACTGGTTCGTCGCCGCGACGCGAAGCATGACATCGGAGCTTGACGCATATGGCCAGGATTGACGAAAGGCGTTCCTTCGTTCCCGTGCGCATCGCGGTGCTGACCGTTTCCGATACGCGCAGCCCTGCCGACGACAAATCCGGCCAGACGCTGGCCGACCGCATCCTCGAGGCCGGCCATATTCTCGCCGGCCGCGACATCGTCACCGACGATCGCGAGAAAATCCGCGACAAGGTTCTGGGCTGGTCGAGGGACGAAGCGATCGATGTCGTCATCACCACCGGCGGCACCGGTTTTACCGGCCGCGACGTAACGCCGGAGGCGCTGGAGCCGATCTTCGAAAAGCGCATGGACGGCTTTTCCGAAGTGTTCCACCGCATTTCCTACGACAAGATCGGCACTTCGACGATCCAGAGCCGGGCGACTGGCGGCGTCGTCAACGCGACCTTCGTCTTCGTGCTGCCGGGTTCGCCCGGCGCCTGCAAGGACGCCTGGGACGGCATTTTGAAGCCGCAGCTCGACTACCGGCACATGCCCTGCAACTTCGTCGAGATCATGCCGCGCCTGGACGAGCATCTGCGGCGCGGCGGCACCAAGGCGAGTTAGACCAGGTTCTCAAAAGGCTGTTCGGGACCAGAACCAGCGCCGAAAATCACCGAATAACCGGCTCGCCGTGGAATCGCCGGCGCGAGGGCGGCGATACGCCGAAGCCGACTTCCATCATCAGCCGCGGCTTGCGCGTCGGCACGGTGCCCATGTGGAAGCCGAAGGGATCCTCGACGAAGCCCGATCCCGCCTCGCCGGTCAGCGTAATCGGACTCTGCGCGCCGTAGACATTCAGAACCTCTTCCGCGGGATGGCCGACGAGGAGCGTCAACTGGTGCTTGAGGGTGCGGCGGTTGTGGCTGCCGCGGACATAGACATGGGGGCCAGTCTCGGCATCGACCGGATTGAGATAGAAGAAGAATTTCAGCATCCGCCAATCGTCGAGATCGAAGTGGTACTTGCCAAGCGACGCCAGGTTCTTCTCGGCGTCGGAGGCGGAGCTCGTCGGAAAGCTCCACCAGACGCGCGTGGTGATCAGCTTCGCCTGGCTGCCGAGATAATGGGCGGCGATGTCGAGAAGCAGCGGATCGCGCTGCACGGTAAGCGCAGCGTTACAGTCGAGGATCCGCTCGAAAAAGTGGCCGCTGAGCAAGGGACGGCCGAAGCGCTTCTCGGCCTCTGCGTGCTTTGCCGGCAGGAACTCCAGCCGACGGTCGAAATTACCGAAGCAAGGCGTGCGCTGCGCGAAGCTGGCGATCTCCTCGTGAATCGACTGCGGCAGCGCAAGTCCGGAAAAGAGCCCGTCCGAGCGGAGCGCGCCGACCACCGCATCACGGTCGATGCCAGTGAACACCGTTTCCTGGACTTCTTGTGCCGGTCGAACCGGTTTTGCGCCACGCCAATGTAACCGCCGCGCCGGCATGGTACGCGCCAGCATGAACATCGGCAGCCATGCCGGGTTCTCGCGAAGGTCCGACAGATAGGTCGGAATCCGCACGGCAATGCGGCGCAGCAGGCTGCCGTTTCGAGCGATCGACTCGAGGCTTGCAGCACCGGATTTGTCAGGGGTCATAAGGATCCTCAGCTGTGAGGGCGGCGCCGACGAAACGTCGGCCGCTCAACGCTCAGGCGTTACCCAAACCCGTCCGCCCGCATCACAGGAACGGTAATCCCCGGTCAGGCTTTGTGCAATGCACAATAAAAGGATCGCCCGGAATCCTTCTGGCAAGCTTGACGGAGCATTAACGCTCGTTGAGTTCGCGACAGCGCGTGATTTGAGCGAGGTGGAGTAGTGAGGCCGCGCACAGCGGAGAAGGCCGCGACGAAGCGGTCAAACCCCGTCGAGGATGATGATCGTCGGCCGGTCGGGCAGGGTCTTCAGTGAGACCGTCAGCGACCGGCCGGAGAAGAATTCCACCGCGAAATCGTCGCCCATCCTACCTGTGAATTCGCTGATCGGGGTCGAATGGCGATGCATCGGCAGGATCATCGAGGAATAGAGCCGCGCGGTGATTTCAGTCATCCGGTCGAGCGACAGCGTCATGCCGCCGTCGATAGGCACCATAAGGATATCGAGCCGGCCGATGGCGCCGTAATGCGCATCCTCCAGCCGGTGGTGCAGATGGCCGAGATGGCCGATGCAGAGTCCAGCCACTTCGAAAATGAAGATGGAATTGCCGTCCTTGCCGAGATCGCCGCCATTGCGGATATCCGTCGGCACGTTGCGGATATAGACATCGTCGACGACAAGGGCGTGGCGCGCCGGACCGCCGTCCGGATTCCAGCCGCGCAGCACATATTCGATACCGGGATCGACATGGTCCGAATAGTGGGTGCGGTGGGCCTTGTTCATAGTCACGACGCGCGGCAGCGGGTCAGCGCCGTAGACGCCAGAAAAGTCAGTGGCGATCCTGACGCCGGCGGGTGTCTCGATAACGTAGGTCGAATGGCCGGCATAGGTGATCGTAACGTCACCGTCGACGAAAGCCTGGGCCAGCCGTGACGGCTGCGCCTTTGGCGCCGTGAAGCTGGCATAGGTGGCCGACGGCAGCGCTTCAGCGATCGCAACGCATCTCGACGGCGGCGGCTCGTCCCGGGCCGAAGCGGCGAACGGCCAGAAAGCCACAGTCAGCAGAACGGCGGCGGATAGGCGGAGCAAGGCTGTCTCCCGTGGCAGGATTGGCGCACATGCCACGATAGCGCCAGCAATTGCGATGGCTATCATCGGGACAGTCACGTTTTCGCGAGCGCCGGAGGGGCTGGTCGTCTGAACCTTTTGTCCCGACTTGCGCCACAAATCGCGTGGAATGGGACGCGCCACGGCCCTGCCGCCCCGACGATATCGTCTACGATCAGGGCGTCGGGCGGAAGACGCCGTTCTCGTCGCGCTTGAGCGGCGCGGTTTGCCGGGAAAGCGGCGCACCAGGCGTTTCGGTGACCGAGACGCCCTCGGTCCAGTCGGCGGGTGCAATAGCGATGTAACGCGCATATCCGCCTGACCCGCCGAGCGGCTTGGCGAAGCCGATTGTGACCAACGCACCGGCCTCTGGCACCTTGTCGAGATTTGCGACGCCTTCTGCCTGCGTGAAATCGTTGTGAAGCAGCCAGTGTTCGCCTTCGAGATTGGGCGTGGTGTCGGTGTCGAGCGGCTCATGACCATGGAACAGGATCTTCCGCTCCAGATGCAGGAATTTCAGTGCGTCCAAACTGACGCCTGGAAACGGTTTTTGGTTGAAGCGGGCGGCATCGGACCATTTCTTGTACCAATCCGAACGCACGAAGACGACTGAACCTTCCGGAATGCGGCCGTGCTGCTTTTCCCACTCCTCGATATCGGCGACCTGGAGGTGATAGCCTTCGTCAGTCCGCACCTTGCCGCTGATGTCGATGACGACGAGCGGCCGCACGGCATAGGTGGCCGGCAGGTCGCTGATCGTTGCGCCGAGCGGGTTCCAGTGGGAGGGCGGATCGAGCTGCGTGCCATATTGGTCCGTCGCCAACTCGTAGGCAGTCGCGACAAACCCGTGCTTGTCGTAAGTGAACTCTTCGCCGGCCTTGACGTAGCCCTTGATGTCCTTCCCGGCGACAGCCGGCTTGAACCTGGCGTTGGCGAAGCCCGGCCATACCGGCTGCACCGGCTCGAAGGCATGGGTCAGATCGATGTACTTGGCCGATTTGAGCGTGTTCTCATAAACCGACCAAAGCGACAACTCCTGCGCCACCGCGATCGTTGGCACTGAGCAAGCGGCTGCCAGCAAGGCGATACGAACGAATTTGGATACATTCATCTGCGATCTCCCCGAAATGTCGCCGAGTATCGCGAGTTTCCCGCAGGACGACAAGCATGTGCATTCCTCCCAGGAGTGTCGCGCCAATGCGGCCCCTCGCGGTGTTGCCAATGCCAGAGATAAGAATAACGAAAGACGTGGCCGACTTTGATTTCAGCCGGCAGCATTTTTTGCTGTCAGGCTTTTTGTCCCGTTGAGTTCCTCATTGAGATGGTCGAGACCCGGATCCATTTCGGAGGCTTCGACCGCGGCGATTTCGTCCGCGCTGAGCTCTGCTGTCAACTCGACCCGCCGATCGCGCTTCGACAGCCGGACAAAATCTTCGTAAGCCAGCAACACGGTGCGCGGGCGGCCGTTCTTGGTGATGATGACCGGATCGCGGACCGCGGCATCTTGATAGGCTCCGAAGTTTTTCGAGACGGCGGCGGCGGTGACGGTGGTGGTCATCGGCGAGGCTCCTTTGTTCCGGAATATACGGGCTTTACGGGCTTTACGCAATACACAGAGGTCGGCAACCCGATCCAAGCGTCACATCATCCCGCCTAACGCCGGATAAACTGCGGTCTCGTAGAAGACGACCTCGGCGGAGAACTACCGCAGCAAACGACGCGACCGTCCCTCGCCCGCTTACCGGCAAAGAAACGACCGTCACTTCACCGGCGCCACCCAGATCTCGGCGTCGAGCCGCTTGGTCGCAAGGCCGCGGGCGATGGCTTCGGCGCTGCGGGCATTTTTCGATAGAGCCGCGGCCTGACGCTTGCTGATCACCAGCCCTTCGGCCAGTGCCCGGTTTCCCGAAAACACTCGCGACAGGAACGGCACGCGGCTGCCGCGCGCCCGCGAGAATCGCGCCGGCATGGTTTGCCTGGCGGTGTGGGCGACGACCTCGTCGATCCAGCCCTCGCCCAACCGCGCGCCCGCCTCCAGCAGCAGCAGCCAGTCGCCCTTGGCCTGCCTGATGCCGGCAGCAATGCCGCCGCTCGCCACATAGAGGCAGCCGGCATGTTCGGCAACGCGGTGCGTCTGGTCGGTCGAGCCGGTGTCGCAGACGATAACGTCGCGCACCACGCCCTCGACCGCGCCGCCGATCAGCGAGGCGAGCGTGCGGGCAAGTCTTTCCTCGTCATTCAGGGTCTGGATGAGAACGCTGAGCATCGTTAGCCGAATAGCGGAAAGCCGGGCACAGCGCCAGTTTTTGCGTCGCTCCATAAAAATGTTCTTGCTTTGTTCCACCGGATAAAATAGGATTATTTTCATGAACAGAGCGATTCGACAGCCAGCCGACAGTCCCTGGGAGAGGGCGAAAATGGAACAGATCGTGCGTGCCGACATTGCTGCCTTCGGGGCTGGAAGAGCCGAGATGGCCAATGCAATGATCGAGCAGAGTGGCGTCCGTATCCGTCCGGAGCGCAATCGCGGCCGGTCCGCCGGCATCAACCCGTCCGGCCGGTTCGAGCCGGTCAGCCGGCATGTGTTCGACGATGGCTGGAATTCGCTTGAGGAGCTGCCGCCGTTCAAGACCGAGGTGCAGGTCGAGAAGCCGCGCACCATCGTCACCCGCAACGAATCGCCCGACATTTCCTTCGACCGCTCGATCAATCCGTATCGCGGCTGCGAACATGGCTGCGTCTATTGCTTCGCGCGGCCGACGCACAGCTTCATGGGCCTGTCGCCGGGACTGGATTTCGAATCGAAGCTGTTCGCCAAGCCGGATGCGGCGCGGCTGCTCGACAAGGAATTGTCGAAGGACGGCTACCAGCCGCGCACCATTGCCATCGGCACCAACACCGATCCCTATCAGCCGATCGAGAAGCAGTACCGGATCATGCGCGAGATCCTCGAAGTGCTGGAGGCGCGTGGCCACCCGGTCGGCATCGTCACCAAATCCGCGCTGGTGACGCGCGACATCGACATTCTGTCGCGCATGGCCGAACGCGGGCTGGCCAAGGTGGCGCTGTCGGTGACGACGCTCGACCGTATGCTGGCCAGAACGATGGAGCCGCGCGCGTCGACGCCGACCAAGCGGCTGGAGGCGATCAGGCAGCTTTCGGATGCCGGCATTCCGGCCTCGGTCATGGTCGCTCCGATCATCCCCGGCCTGACCGATCAGGAGATGGAACGAATCCTCGATTCGGCACGTGCGGCAGGAGCGCGCGAGGCCGGCTACGTCCTGCTGCGCCTGCCGTTGGAGGTCGCGCCGATCTTCAAGGATTGGCTGCTGCGTCATTATCCGGACCGCTACCGTCACGTCATGTCGCTGATCCGCTCGATGCGCGACGGCAAGGATTACGATTCGGAATGGGGCAAGCGCATGAAAGGCTCCGGCCCCTATGCCTGGCAGATCGGCCGGCGCTTCGAGATTGCCGCCAAACGGCTTGGCCTCAACGCCGAGCGGCGGTCGCTCAGGACCGACCAGTTCGTCGCCGCAGCCAAGGCAACCGAGCAACTGATGCTGCTTTGAAGACATCGTCTGCCGCCGACGCCGGCGGCAGATGAAAAAATCCCGTCCGGCCTGTCCTGTCCCCGGGCTTGCAGACGGTGCCCTCCGGGTCCGGTGCCTCACCCGACCCGGAGGGGCTTGCGGAGAATCGGAGCCGATGCGAACCTCGCCGCAACATGGCTCGCGCGCGTTCTGATTCTCCGCTTCTCTTCGAAATCGTTGAGAGACCCGATTTCTCCTTCGAGACGAAGGCGATGGCCGAAGGCCTGTGGCCGGTGGCGGGAATGGACGAGGCCGGGCGCGGCCCACTGGCCGGGCCGGTCGTCGCGGCAGCGGTAGTCCTCGATCCCGCCAACATTCCCGACGGTCTCGACGATTCCAAGCGCCTCAGCCACCTGCAGCGCGAGGCGCTGTTCCTGAAAATCCTCGGCTCCGCTCTTGCCGTGTCGATGGCCTCGGTCAGCGCGGAAGGCATCGATGGCAGCAACATTCTCAAGGCCAGCCTCGAGGCGATGCGCCGCGCCTTGGTCGGGCTCTCGGTGCAGCCAAAGCTGGCCCTGGCCGACGGTCGCGACGTGCCGCCCGGACTGCCATGCGAAGGCAGAGCGCTGATCAAGGGCGACCAGCGCTCGCAGTCGATCGCCGCCGCCTCGATCGTCGCCAAGGTGATGCGCGACCGCATGATGTGCGGCTGCGGCAGCCATCACGCGGATTACGGTTTCGAGCTCCATATGGGCTACGCCACGGTCCGCCACCGCACGGCGATCGAGGTGCATGGACCGGTGGCGCGGCTGCACCGCGCGTCCTTCGCACCGTTCCGGCTTGGCGGAACCGAAGTGCTCGACGAAGAGAGTTTTTCGGGTCTGGATTGACCGCTTTCTCCCCCGGAGGGGGAGATGGCCGGGAGGCCAGAGGGGGTAGCCGCGCGTGAAGCGCCGCGCCCCTCTTTCATTCGACATATTATCCGATAGGGCGCCGCGACGCCGAGGCGACCCCCTCTGTCGCCTTCGGCGACATCTCCCCCTCAACGGGGGGAGATTCTCTCCTTAATTCAGCCTGGACTTGACGTCCTGAAGCGAGGCCTGGAACAGGTCGGCGCCCGCCTTGGCGTCAATCTTGGCGGCGAGCAGCGTGCGGGCGGCTTCGACGGCGATATCGACGGCACTGGCGCGCACTTCGCCGATCGCCTCGCGCTCCGCCTGACCGATCTTCTGTTCGGCAAGCGCGGTGCGCCGGGTGACATAGTCCTCGGTCTTCTTGTGCGCCTCGGCAGCCAGCATGTCGGCCTCGCGCTTGGCGGCGGCGACGATGTCGGCGGCCTCCTGCTCGGCTTCCTTGCGCTTGCGCTGGTATTGGCCGAGCAGTTGCTGGGCCTCCTCGCGTAGCCGACGCGCTTCTTCAAGCTCGTTGCTGATCTTGTCGGCGCGGGCGTCGAGCGCCTTGGCGATCAGCTTAGGCACCTTGACGTAGACGGCAATGCCCAGAAAAATGACGAGGGCAACGGTGGCCCAAAGCGTCGCGAGTGATGTGGCGTCCATGATGCGCTCCTCACCGGGCCACGGATTTGACGGCTGCCGCGATCTCGGCCTTGCTGGCCTTGCCGCCGACAAGCGCCTCGACGATTGCCGAAGCCGTGTCCTCGGCGATCGTGCCGACTTCCTTCATGGCATTGGCCTTGATGGTCGAAATGCGAGCCTCGGCTTCGCCAAGCTTCTGGTCAAGCGCTGCCTCGACCTTCTTGCGGGCGGCCTCGGCTTCCGCCTTGGCGGCGTCGTTGGCCTGCTGGCCGATCGCATTGGCCTTGGTCTTGGCCTCCGCCAGTTCCTGCTCATAGGCGGCAACGGCGGCATCGGCCTCGCCCTTCAGCCTGGCGGCATGGTCGAGGTCCTGGGTGATGCGGTCGTTGCGGACATCGATGATGCCGGCAACACGCGGCATCACCACCTTCTTCAGGAACAGGTAGAACAGCCCGAAGGTGATCGCCAGCCACAGAAGCTGCGACGGGAATGTCGCCGGATCGAATGGCGGGAACACGCCGTGCGCCTCGGCAGGCACACCGGTGCCGGAATGCGTATCGCCTTCCGTGCCGGTATGGCCGCCTTCGACGGCGGGCGCGGACTCTTGCGCAAAGGCAGATGTCACGAACATGGACTATCCCCTGATGTCAGGCCTGCCGCCGATTTGCGGCCGGCCCTTCCAATTCCCAATGTTAGCCGAACAGGGGCTCAGCCGAACAGGGCCAAAAGCGCGATGAGCAGGGAGAAGATGCCCAGCGCTTCAGTCACGGCGAAGCCGAAGATCAGGCGGCCGAACTGGCCATCCGCGGCCGACGGGTTGCGCAGCGCGCCCGCCAGATAGCTGCCGAAGATGTTGCCAAGGCCAATACCGGCGCCACCCATGCCGAGGCATGCGATGCCGGCGCCGATGAACTTTGCTGCTTCTGCTTCCATGTGTTCAACTCCTTTGGATCTAAAAATTCCGTTGCGATTTCTATCCCGGCAGCAGGGCCGGAAACTCTTGGGTCAACTGGGTCAGTGCCCGGGATGCAGGGCGTCATTCAGATACATGCAGGTCAGCACGGCAAAGACGTAGGCCTGCAGGAAGGCGACCAGCAGCTCCAGCGCCGTCAGCGCCACGGCCATCGCCAGCGGCAGGACCGATCCGGCAATGCCGAGCGTGCCAAGCGCGCTCAAGCTCACCACGAAGCCCGAGAACACCTTCAGCGTGATGTGGCCGGCCAGCATGTTGGCGAACAGACGAACCGAGAGGCTGACCGGGCGCGATACGAAGGAAATCACCTCGATCAGCACCACCAGCGGCAGCAGGTAAACCGGCACGCCATGCGGCACGAACAGTTTCAGGAAACCAAGGCCATGCTTCATGAAGCCGTAGACGACGACGGTTCCG
Source organism: Mesorhizobium sp. WSM4817 (assembly GCF_055811135.1). NCBI lineage: Bacteria > Pseudomonadati > Pseudomonadota > Alphaproteobacteria > Hyphomicrobiales > Phyllobacteriaceae > Mesorhizobium > Mesorhizobium sp. WSM4817. Next base: position 139,428 of record NZ_JBVVQQ010000003.1, read on the forward strand.
ATCACCAGCGCGGCAAGGCCGAAGGTGACGATGATATGGCTTGTGACGGTGAAGAAATATGGAAAAAGACCGAGCAGATTGGCAACGAGCACGAACATGAACAGCGAAAATACCAAGGGAAAAAACTTCATGCCTTGGGTTCCGGCCGCGTCCCTCAGCATGTTGCCGACGAATTCGTAGGCCATTTCCGAGACCGACTGAAGACGGCTGGGAACGAGGCTGCGGCTCGAGGTGCTGAGATAGAGGAACGCCGAGGCGACGGCGACGGTCGCGACCATGAAGAGCGCCGAATTGGTGAACGACAGGTCGTAGCCGCCGATCTCGATCGGAATCAGCTTGTTGATATGGAACTGGTGGATCGGATCGACCTTGTCAGCAGCCACTTTATATCCCCATCAAAGCCGCGCGCGGCTTTAGTGTCCTGTTCACTGCGCCGGCAAGCGGCGCCTCAAGTCATTCTTTCGGATCGCGGGCTTTATCGCCCTGCCCGAATTCCGCCATAAGTCCCGCGGAGCGCAGGACATTGAGCACGCCGGCGCCAAAACCGAGCAGCAAAAAAACAATCAGACCCCATGGCGATGTCCCCGCCACACGGTCGATGATCCAGCCAAGACCCGCACCAACCACTATCCCGGCGATGAATTCGCTGGATAGCTTGAGCGCCTGGCCATATCCGGCCGCACTGCCCGCTTTCGCGTCGTCTTTCCCCTCGAGCCGGTCCGGCCGCCTTGTCGCAAGCGATGCTTCAAGGTCGCGCCGGCGGCGCTCAAGATCGTCGTCGCGGATATCGGCTTGACGCTGTTTGCCGCGGCCGGTTTCTCCGGTTCCGTCTGGCCCATTCTTGTCGGCCATCGCAAACCCCTTGCCCGGTCAGATCGTCACCGTCCGTCCGCTCTTAAGTCGCCGGCAACATAGTTAGAGGGTCCCCGCCCGTCAAGCCACGGGCAGGACTTCATCGTCAAGTATTTTTCCCATGAAAATCAATTGCTTGCCAGGGTGCGACATCGTGCCCGCTACCGCCGCCGGCGTGTCGCGGCCGAATCCCTGCAGCGACGGGTCTTCGATCGGCCGCGCCCGGGGCCTTGCCGGAGCGCTCAGCTCCAGCCGCCGCCATAGGTGCGATAGAAAATGTGCAGGCCGATCCTGGTCATTTTTTTCATCGTCCGCGCCCAACCCGGGTTGACGTAGTTGGCGTAGTAATGCGTCGACGATCCGACTTCCGGGATGAAGATCTTGCCGGCAGTGACCGCCATGGCGATGTCTTGCGCGGTCTTGTAGTGGGCGGGACTCTGGATGCGCTTCTTCCTGCCGTCGCAAGCGAAGGAAAACTGGCAACGGTTGAACCATTTGTCATTTTGATAGACGACGCCGCAGATCGAGTTCGGATAGGCCGGATTGCGAACGCGATTGAGGATGACCTGGGCGACGGCGGCCTGGCCGCGCACCGATTCCCCGCGCGCCTCGAAATAGATGCCATTGGCGAGGCAAGCCTGTTCCGGCTTCGAGAAGACGCTCGCCGGCAGCGCGGTTTGCATCCACGAATGATCGCCCTTGGCCACCGGCGGAATGAAGCGGCCATCGTTCGGCTGCTCGTCTTGAAGCAAGGCCTCGAAGGGCGAAGCCTGGGCATAGTCAGGCGCGGCCGCTGCGTAGGCGGTCGCCAGGACGTCGGGGCGGTCGTTGTTGACCAGCGAGGCCAGCATGGCCGGCACGCCGGGATCCGGCTTCTTGTCGACGCGCCTATGGAACGCGGCGGCAATCTGGATCTCCTTGCCTTTGATCTCGGGCTTGGCGAATGCCATCTTCAGCCCGCTGTCCATGCTCGGGCGAAGCAGCGAGGAGGTGCGCTCAAACACCGAGCCGGCATTGAAGTTCTTCGGCGGCGCGACCGGCGAGACGATGATGATGCGGCCCTTCTTGTCGGCGCGCATGATGCGGTCCTCGTCGGGCGTCGTGCTGGCCACGCTGCCCTTGCCGCGAAACGACACGGCGCCGATGCCGGGCAACCGGACGCCGGAACCCGAGATCGAGCCGGTGGTGTCGGAATCGAGGAAAGGCATTTCGGCGGCATGGACCGAGCCGGCGACGGATTTCTCGACATAGGCGTTCCAGCGGGCGTTCGGCGCCTTGAGACCGGAAACCAGGCTCGTCATGTCCTGGTAGGCAATGACATTGGGAAAGCCGACCCAGATGCCAAGTCCAACGACCAGAGGAGACAGAAAGGAACGTCTTTTCTCACCGGCGAAAGCGACAAGCCGCTTCAAAACACGTCGATGCACGGAACTCTCCAGAAACGCAACGGACCCCACTGGAGAGGCACGATGATGCATTAACCTTGATGGGGCGTTAACGGAGCTCGACAGCGCCAATCATTTCAAAGGCTTTTGTTGGAAACGGCTCCAACGGTCGCAATACCCGCTCCGCAGAGCGCTGTTCAGAGATGGGGGAGCCTCCTCTCTGCCACCAACATGCTTAACGGCTATGCCACGAACATGCTTAACGGCCCGCCATCGGCGAGCGGTCTCTTGCTTCAATGAGGTTTTTCGGTGGCGAGCTGGTCCGGTCAGGGGATAATTCCCCGAGGGCCCCGGCGCAGCTGGATCTGGCGGGTACCGCAGCATTTCTTGAACTTCATACCTGAACCGCAAGGACATTGATCATTGCCGCCGCGTTGCAGCCGGCCGACCAGGGGCAGCAGCGCTGCGGAAGGCAGGAACGATGCCGCCAGGGCAGCCAACTTGGCCGAGATTCCCGGCACGACGAGGCGACGACCGGATCTGAACCCTCGCCACGCACGTTCGGCCACATATTCCGCATCCACCTTGGGCAAGGCGTTGAAGAGCACCGTCTGATTGGCGCCTGACCTTGCGAGAAACTCCGTCGACACCGGGCCCGGTGCCACGCATGTGACCGTCACACCGGTTCGACGCAATTCCTGGTGAAGCGCCTCTGAGAAGAAGCGCACGAAACCTTTGCTGGCGAAATACAGAGCCATATAAGGTCCGGGAAGGAACCCGGCCACGGAACTGAGATTGAGCACCCCGCCCCGTCGGCGCGCCACCATTCCGGGCAGAAAATGGAGGGTCAGTTCTGTGAGGGAATGTATGTTGAGATCGATGATGCCGAGTTGACCATCAACAGGCAGCGCCGTCGTCGCGCCCCGCAGGCCATAGCCGGCGCTGTTGACCAGGACATCACAGACCAGGCCGTGTGCGGACAGAAAGCCCTCCAGGCGAATTGGCGCATCGCCTGCCACGAGATCCAGCTCGAGCGTGAATACCTCGCCACCCGCCTCCCGAACCTCAGACGCCGCGGCGGCCAAACCCTCGGGCGAGCGGGCAACCAGCACAACCGCGCCGTGCTCCCGTGCAGCGACGCTCGCAATTGCCCGGCCAATTCCACCCGAGCCGCCAATCACGACGACGGCCGGCCGCAATCCACTGTGCGAAATCACGTCGCGTTCCTCTGTCTTGCAGGAGCGGAAACACCCTGACCGAGCAGCACCACTTCATTGGCGACAGTGCCGTTCAAAATCTTTTCGAATCGCTCCAGTGCTCGTGCAACGTTCGCTCCATCCATCACCCGGTGATCGTAGTGGATGCGGACATTCACCGATCCGTCGTTGCCGATCGGACCGTAGTTTAGAAGCGTGGTCAATGGTGTCAGCGGGTTGAGTGATTCCGCACCGAGACCAGAATAGACGGACAGTTGGAAGGTACCGAAGTAATTTGCCCTTTGCCGGGCGATGTTCAACCCTAGCCACATAAGCAGCCACCTGACAGGCGCGGGCGCAGCTGCCATGCGCAAGGCACGCCGGAACTCCGGGACCTCGAGGATCGGCCGTGATCGAGCCGCGTGGATGGACCCCTCAAGTTCCGTGATGGAGTAGCGTTCCGGGCATTTGATGCAGCTCAGCAGAACGGCCGGCTCGCCATCATATTCGCGCTCGTGGGCAATCGAGGCCACGCTTGCCGGATACTCGTAAAGCTGCGGCCAGGGCAATTTGACATACGCGCGCCGCAGCTCCGGCATCTCCAGGGCGAGAAGCGCATAGCCTTTCAGGAAGATCGCGGTCCACGAGGGCCTGGTCTGCTGCGCCATTCTAGCCCTTACGAGTGGGCCGAGATTCATCTGACGCTGCACCGCGACCCGTGGCACGCCGATCGAAAACCTCATCAGATCGCCAACAAGGCGCCGGGGCGCCGAAAGCTTGATGGCTCGACCTCGCATCAAACGACCTCTAATAAAGATAAGGGACTATTCGCTTGGTCCTTTCCATATAGGCACGGTATTGCGGGCCTAAAGTCTCAAGCATCATACGCTCTTCCTTGTCCACTCTCAGCAGGAAAAGGACGGCGAAACCAATCAAACCGGATATGCCCGCAACCCAGTTCGGCAGCAGAAAGAGCTGGCCGAGCCCCATAAGCAGGAACGAGGTGTACATCGGGTGACGGACCAAGGCGTATGGCCCGGCGCTGACCAGTTCGTGCCGTTCGCGAATCTCGAGCGTGATCGACCAGTTACGGCCAAGTTCCTTGTGGGACATGCGAAAAATCCACAGCGCGGAGCAGAAGATGATGGTTCCGAGCGCCACCGACCACACGCTGGCCGGATGGTCAGCCGCTGCGGGGATGCCGGTGGCGACATAGAAGCCAGGCAGGATCGCCAGGCCAAGGAGAGCCGATGCAAGCCCGACGGTGTCGGAACGCGAGCGGCCGCCAGCTACAATTCGCACGCGCCTTGCCCGGCGCTCGAAGGGATACCGGATCACATACCAGGCAACGAGGCCGATCACCCATATGATCTCGCCAAGTGAAGCTACAGAAATGGTCACTTCAGGTCACCGGAGCCTTTTCTCGATCTGGGACCACGATAAACCGTCGCAACGATGTCAGCGTCCGAATTGTCGACCGAAGACATTCAGAGCGCGCTGCTTTCGGAGTTGACCGGGCGAATGAGGCGAGAGCGGGTTTGCAAATCGCATTTCAACCGCCGTTCATCTCCCGAAGCTTGGTTATGAATTGTTGCGGCCGGAGCCAGGTACCGGGGGTCTTATACCCCATCGATCTGGCGATGTCCGCTACGAATGCGTTGCAGTTGTAGAGTGAGGCGTGCCAAAGCGGAGAGCTGGCCTGCAGCTTTCGTATGCTCGCGACGACTTTCCTATATTCGGCTTCGGTAAGTAAAACGCGCCAGCTTGCCGACCGGTAGGCATCTTCCAGGTCGCCGTCCGTCCACCCGGTCGTGGCTGGCACGGGCGCCACATGGCCGAGAACATAGACATTGGGATCATCGGACTTCGGAGCGAGCCCCGCGACTTCGGGGTTGACCATCCGTCCCGCCTGGTTCAATCGTCCAAAAATCACGTAGGAATGGCCGTAGGTAAGGGCGTACCGGGAGCGGAACTCGATGAAATGCCGTTGGGCCGCGCGCGCCGGCATCGCCGCGGTACTCAGTGCCCGTTCATTGGACACAAAAGTCGGCTGGGGTTTGTTGTCCTGCGACTGACATGACGCCGCGACAAGCGCGAGCAGGGCCACAATTGTTGAACGGCCACTTACAAGCGTCATCTCATCCAGAACTCCGAGGCAGACCTGGTGCCAGCCTATGCCCGCCAACCGCATGTACGCTGCGAATCCGGCCTTGGCCCCTGCATATCGATGGGGAAGGGCCTGGCGGCCCTTCCCCAAATCTCCGAAAGCCGGTGCTTATTTAATCACGGGCTCTTCTACGGCAACGGGTTCCGGCGGAGGAGCCTTCCCCTTTCCTTTACCGATCCCGTTCGCGCAGCCACTCAGGCTGGTAACGGCAAGGGTAGCAACCATTACAATCAACATTCTGCTCATCAAGCAATCCTTTCCCCAGGGGCGGAACAGCCTATAGAATCGCCACAAATAAAAAGATATGCAGCCCAACCAAGTTAGCTGCGATCTACACCAAAGCCTAGTGCAGAAATGACACAGTCGGCATTCGGTTGCAGCCGAAATCCTTGCGGTGACGTGCCGGCAGGGCTCACCATGCAACGGAGATCAGGCCTGCCCACCATCAAACCACCACCACCGTCGTGCCCAAAGGAGTCCGTTCGTAGAGGTCGATGATGTCGTCATTTGTCAAACGGATGCACCCGTTCGATACCGCTGTGCCTATCGTCCATGGCTCGTTTGTACCATGTATCCGGAAGTAGGTGTCGCGCCCGTTGCGATAGAGATAAAGGGCACGCGCACCAAGCGGGTTGTTTGGTCCACCAGGGACCCCGCCTGCATACTTCACCAGGCGAGGCTTGCGCCTCATCATGTTGGTGGTGGGTGTCCACGACGGCCAGTCCGCCTTGCGGGCGACGGTCGCTGTACCCTTGAACGAAAGCCCCTGCTCGCCGACGCCGACGCCGTAGCGCGTCGCCCACCCGTCGCCCTCGACGGCATAGAGAAAACGTTGCGAAGTATCGACGACGATCGTTCCAGGCGGCTCGTTTCCGTCGTACCGCACTTGCTTCCGTCGGAAACGAGGATTGAGGCCATTCCTTGGTCCGAACGCGGATGAAATCGGCTCCGTCACCTGCTGTAACGTCGACGTACACCCGGAGAGCATCAGAGCCAGACTTCCCAGCACGAGCCCCCGGCGCGCAATGTTGTGTTCTTCCATTTCTACCTGCTAGGAAACTGGTCAATCTACCGCCCTTCCTCGTCTCTACCATTGCAAGGCCTGCGGGCCAAGTCTCGCTGTGGGGTGGCAAAATGAATTCACAGGATTGACGAGCGAATTGGAGCGAAACTTCTTGCGATAACCGTCCGCCTCTGTTCGGTTAGGCCACAATGGGCATAGGACAGAGACGATGAAGCCTGACTTCCATGGTAAAGTCGCGATTGTGACCGGCGCAGGCTCCGGAATAGGAGCGGCTGTGTCACGGCAACTCGCGCAAGAAGGAGCCGAAATTGTTGTCGCCGACCTTGATGCCGAGGCCGCGCGCTGCATGGCTGCCGAAATAAGCGCGCAAGGAGGCAGGGCCCACGATTTTGCGGTCGATGTCACGGATGCGGCAGCCGTCGAAAAGCTGATCGAGTTCACTGTCCAGAAATGCGGCGGACTGGATATGGCGGTAAACAATGCCGGCATCGACGGCGTTCGAAAAGCGACGGCAGACTATCCGCTCGACAACTGGCACAGGCTGATGAACGTCAATCTGAATGGCGTTTTCTACAGCATGAAGTACGAAATCGCCGCCATGCTGGATCGAGGCGGAGGCGCCATCGTGAACATGTCCTCAATTCTCGGTTCCGTCGGCTTGCCGACTGCGTCCGCATACACGGCAGCGAAACACGGGGTCGTTGGGCTGACCAAGGTTGCTGCGATTGAATATGCGAGGATGGGCATCCGGATCAATGTCGTCGGCCCCGGCTGGATCGAAACGCCTCTTCTATCGGAGCAAGCGGAGGCATTAGCCAATACCAGGCGCATGGCAGCCCTTCAACCGATGGGCAGGCGCGGCAAACCGGAAGAGGTAGCGGCTCTTGTGTGCTTCCTGTTGTCCGATCAGGCCAGCTTTATCACTGGCAGCTACCATCTGGTCGACGGAGCTTACACCGCCCATTAGCGCGTCGTGGCTGACGCTGGCGCCCAAAAGACGCGGCGCTCAGCGGCGTTTCTTCGCCTTGCCGGCGAACGGATTTTCCGAGGTCCGCAAGGCGATGCGGATCGGCACGCCGGGCATGTCGAAGGCTTCGCGCAGGCTGTTGGAGAGGTAGCGGACATAGGATTGCGGCATCGCGTCCGGCCGCGAGCAGGACACGACGAAGCCTGGCGGCCGCGTCTTGGCCTGGGTGACATATTTGATCTTCAGCCGGCGACCGGCGACGGCAGGCGGCGGATGGTGCGCCAGGATGCCTTCCAGCCAGCGGTTGAGCTTGCCGGTCGAGACGCGGCTGTTCCACACCCTGTGCGTCTTGATGACGGCATCCATCAGCTTGTCGAGGCCGCGCCCGGTCTCGGCCGAGACCGGCACCGCCTGGATGCCGCGCGCCTGCGGCAACAGCCGCTCGGTCTTCTCGCGCAGTTCCGCCAGGAGTTCCTGGGGGTGGTCGATCATATCCCATTTGTTGAAGGCGATCACCGGCGCGCGGCCCTCGCGGATAATCAGGTCGGCGATCTGCAGATCCTGCTTCTCGAAGGGAATGGTGGCGTCGAGCACGATGATGACGATCTCGGCAAAACGGATGGCGCGCAAGCCGTCCTGCACCGACATGACTTCCAGCTTTTCGTGGACCCGGGACTTGCGGCGCATGCCGGCGGTGTCGAACAGTTTCAGGCGGCGGCCATGCCAGTCCCAGTCGACAGAGATGGAATCGCGGGTGATGCCGGCTTCCGGACCGGTCAGGAGCCGCTCCTCGCCGATCAGCGCATTGATCAGCGTCGACTTGCCGGCGTTCGGACGGCCGACGACGGCGATGCGCAGCGGTTTGGTATCGTCATAGCTCGGCTCGGCATCCGGGTCGGTGATGTCCTCGCCGATCAGCACCTCGCTGGCCGCGGCCTCCTCGTCTGCATCTTCTTCTTCGCCGAAGGCGCGCGCCTCGCCCAGTGCTGATATCACCGCATCGCGCAAATCGGGCAGGCCCTGGCCGTGTTCGGCCGAGACCGGGATCGGCTCGCCAAGGCCGAGTTCCCAGGCCTCCAGCATGCCGCCCTGGGCGCCGCGCGCCTCGGCCTTGTTGGCGACGACGACAACCGGCTTGCCGGACTTGCGCACGATCTCGGCGAAGGTCTTGTCGTCAGGCATCAGCCCAGACTTGGCATCGATGGTGAAAAAGATCAGGTCGGCTTCGCGGATGGCGATCTCGGTCTGGGCGCGCATGCGGCCCGGCAGCGTCGAAGCAGCGGCATCTTCGAAGCCGGCAGTGTCGATGACGTCGAAATGCAGATCGTAGAGTTTGGCGGCATGGACGCGACGATCGCGGGTAACGCCCGGCGTATCATCGACAAGCGCCAGCTTCCTTCCCACCAGCCTGTTAAAAAGGGTCGATTTGCCGACGTTAGGCCGGCCAATGATGGCGACTTTGAACGTCATCTGTCACGACACGCCGCCCGACCCACGGATCAGCTCGGACATCAACGTGGCCCGCTCGCGCGCGTTGCGCGGGGCGCTGTCATCCGAGGCAATCTGGTCGAACAGTTTCAGTGCGTCCGTCGCCTTGCCTTCCTTCCAGGCGGCAAGGCCGAGCGCCTCGCGCGCCGTATGGCGCAGCGGATTGGTGTCGGCGGTGAGCGTCTCGACTCGGCTCGAAACATCGGCGAACGAACCGTGGTCGACGAGCAGCAGCGCTGCCCTGAGGCGCGCCATATCGCGGAGGCCCGATGGAATGTGCGCATCGGCGGCGACCTCGTCGAAATCCTTGACGGCGGCGGCGACGTCGCCCTTGTCCGCCTTGACTGTCGCCGCCCGCATGCGGGCGAGCAGCGGATAAGCGCCGTAGCCATCCTTCTCCAGCGCATCGAGGGCCGCCAGCGCTTCGTCGCTCTTGCCTTCATTGGCGAGCTTCAGCGCTTGCGAGAAGGCATCGCCCGAGCGATTGGCGCGGGTCTCGTCCCAATAGCGATAGCCGACGTAGGCGGCGGTGCCGACCACAACCAGTATCGCGAGCGCAAGCAAGGCAGGACCAAAACGGTCCCACAGCGCATGCGCCTGATCGCGACGCATCTCTTCATTGACTTCGCGGATAAAACTGTCGTCCGACATCTCAAAACCATCCTGCCCGCCTCAGGGCGGTTTAGAGCGACGTGCGTCCATGGAAAGTACGCTCTAACACTTTGAATTTGCGCATCGTGTTTCCTGAAAAAAAATCAATTCTGCACTTCAGGCCGATGCGGTAGCCCGCGTTTTAGCGAAATTTTGCCGGCATGGAAGGGGTTCGACCGGAAAATCGGCTAATCGCCGGACGACGATGTAAAGGATGACTGCAAAGGGCGACCGCACCCACGCCACATTTCGCCGATAGCCGGTGCGCGAACCCTCCTCAAAATCCAGATCAGACACTGATGCCTCGTTTGTCCCGCGCTGTTGCGTTTTCGATCGCGTCGCTTGCTGCGGCGGGCGCTGCTGTCGCCGACCCGCCAGCGCCGGCAAAGCCAAAGCAGGCCGTCCTCATCTCGTTCGACAGCGCCCGCGATATTTTGCAATGGAAGCGCAGCCGGGCGCTGGCCCAGCGCACCGGCGCCCATTTCACCTACTTCGTGTCCTGCGTCTTCCTGCTCTCGCCGGAGACGCGCAAGCAATACACGGCGCCCGGCAAGGCATCAGGCAAATCCAATATCGGCTTCGCCGCCTCGAAACAGGAAATCGCTGACCGGCTCGAGCAGATAAACCTTGCCGCCTCGGAAGGCCATGACATCGGCAGCCACGCTTGCGGCCATTTCGACGGCAAGGACTGGAACAAGGCCGACTGGCTGAGCGAGTTCGGTTCGTTCAAGCGCATTCTCGAAAATGCCTATTCGATCAACGCTATTACCTCCGAACCCGCAGGCTGGCGCGAAATTGCACGTAAGGCGGTTGGCTTTCGCGCACCCTATCTGTCGGCAAACAAGGCGCTCTACGAGGCGCTGCCAAGGGCGGGCTATTGGTTCGACGCGAGCGGTGTGTCGCGCGGCCCTGCCCGGCCACCAACCAGCGACGGCATCACGCGCTTCTCACTGCCGAAGATTCCGGAAGGTCCTGACACAAGGCCGGTGATCGCGATGGACTACAATCTCTATGTCAGGCATTCCGGCGGCTTCGAGCGGCCGAGCCAGGCGGACGAATTCGCCAACCGGACCCATGACGCCTTTCGCGCCGCCTTCGAAGCGCAATATCAGGGCAAACGCATTCCGCTGGAACTCGGCTTCCATTTCACACTGATGAATGACGGCGCCTACTGGAAGGCGCTCGAGCGCTTTGCCGACGAGGTCTGCACCAGGCCCGATGTCGAGTGCATCAGCTATCGCGACTATGTTTCGCGCCAACGCCGGCAAAAGTGGGCGTCGGTGGGCGGCTGAGCCGAAAGCGCTCGCCGCCCCGTCACTCTCAACTTACCGGCTGATCCTCAGGCCGCAAGCCGGCTCGCTCTCGCTCCAGATAGGCCTGGTCGATTTCCGGCAGCGGCGCCCCTTCAAGTGTCGCCTCGAAGGCGCGCAGGCGCTTGTAGATGGATATCAGCTCGACGATGGTCGGCCAGGAATTCACGAGATATTGGAACGAAGTGGCGACTTGTGAAAAAGCGGTAACAATCTGCTGGAAAACGCCAAATGTTATCTTGCCGATTGCCAAGGTCGGAACAAGAATAAGAGTAGCGAATACGTTGTCGACTTGAAGGTATAGATAGCGGACCATGTCAAAATAGACATAGTGTGCATAGAGAGTGAAATAGTTCTTGCGAACATTTCTGAAAAGCTCGGCCAGAGTTGGTGGCTGCGCTCGTGCCGTGTCGTCCTCGCCGAGGACAAGTTCCTTGCGCAGCGCGGCTTCAACCCGCTGATTGCGAAATTCCAACCCGGGCAGCCTGACGCCGACGACTGCCAACAAGCCGGTGCCAAACAGCGACCAGGCGATCGCCGCAATGACCAGCGGATAAGGGATTGCTCCGACGATTGGGAGCGTTGAGACATGGAGAGAAAGGGAGGCCAGCAAGGGCAGGAATGCAATCAGGGTCATGATGGAGTCGATGAAGTTCACGCCGAGCCCCTGCATTGTGCCGGAGAAGCGCATCGTGTCGTCCTGAACGCGCTGCGACGCCCCTTCGATATGGCGCAGCCTCGGCCAGTAAGCGGTAAAATAATCGTTCATCGCGGTGCGCCAGCGAAACACATAGTGCCTGACGAAAAAGACGTTCAGAACGGCGATGCTCATATAGACCAGGGCCAAGGACAGAAACTGCCATACTCCGTAGTAAAGCTCGGCAGGGGAAACGGAGCCCGGCGTGGTCAGCGCCTTCTGCACCATATCGTAAAACATGCCGCGCCAGTCATTGAGCGCCACGCTGATCTGCACGATGAAATTGGTGACGAAAATAATCAAACCAGAGCCAAGGATCGACCAGTTTTGCCAGCGATGCGGGGAATACAGCGCCCAGAAAAGGTAGAATACGCCCATACCGGCGAAGAAATATCCGTAAAACCAGAGGAATGCCGGCGTCAGGAATCTTATCGGGCTGATGACTGGTGCTGCCTGCGGGTCGACCGGCGGCATGCCGAGCATCGTGCCAAGGTGCTCGCCGCCGAAAAACCACAGAAGGACGAGCAGAAGGCTCCAGGCGACGGCCGAAGTGAAAAACAACTTCGGCTGCGGGAAGAAGGATACGAACACTGTTGGGAAATCCTCGGTCGATGCGCAAATCAGCGGCGTTGCTGTTCAGCGGGCATAAGGTCACACATCGATCGGAATGAAAATGGCCGGTGCGTGATGCCCGGCACCGAGCAAGACCACAATCATGGCGATTTTGGCGCAGCCGACCAGATGACCGCGCCGGAGACAAGCAGCACGGCGGCGGCCACGATCGATGCGAGGAAGAAGTCGCCCGAGGCTTGCGCAAGCAGGCCGGCGACGATCGGACCGATGATCTGACCGAGGCCGAAGGACGCCGTCATCAACGCCAGGATCCGGCGTGGCGCTTGCGGGGCAAGCTGCCTTCCGCTCTGCAAGCCGAGCGCGGTGATGGCGATGAAGGTGCCGCCAAGCAGAAACCCGCCGAGCAGCGGCCCAATGTGTCCGCCCATAGTGACGCTCGCGCTGACCCCGACCACCTCGACGAGGCACCCCCAGGCATAAGCCCGGTAGAGCCCGATCTTTGCCGCGATCTTCTGCCAGAGCCAGACCGAGGGAATTCCGGCAAGGCCGGTGACCATCCACACCACGGCCTCGAAGACGCGGCCGCCGCCGCCCTGCCGGACGATGGCGACCAGGAACGTCGCCGTCACGATATAGCCGAAGCCGAACAGCCCGTAGGCGACGATGATCTTCACCAGTGACCGGTCCTTTGGCAGCGCCGGTTCGCGGCCATCGGCGCCGTTGGCGGTCGCAGTGCTGCCGAGCAGCAAGGCCACGACGGCAATGGCGCAGGCCGAGATCGCGGCGGACCAGAACCAGCCCGCCGGCCAGCCGGCCTGTCCGGTGACGAGTATTGCCATCAGCGCCGAGGACGCCGCTATGCCGAGGCCGACGCCGCCGAAATGCAGCGCCTGCAGGTCGTTTCGGCCGACCACGGCCAAATGACCGAAAACGATGCTGGACATGAACACAAGGACGAAGGCGCTGGCCACACCGGCAAGAAAGCGGATGACGAGAAAGGCCGCCATCGTGCCGGCCAGGCCCATCAGCCCGGTGAGGACTGCGGTGGCGGCAAGACCGGCCAGCATCAGCAGGCGCTCGCGACCGTGCGCCCAGCCGCCGACGGCTGCGAGCGCGCCAACGAGATAGCCGAGATAGTTGGCGGATGCGATCCAGCCGGCATCGGCCGGCGTCAGTCCTAGTTCCTCCATCATGCCGGGCAGGATCGGCGTGTAGACGAAGCGGCCGATGCCCATGGCGACGGCCAGGGCAATCATGCCGGCGAAGGCGAGGCGCAAAGGGGACGGCGAAGCGGCTTTCATTGCGGCGCACAATAAGTGCACGAGCCGGTGAAACAATCCGCTTGTTGTTGGGCCAGAACGGGTTGCAGCGGCGGACGAGCAGCTTCCAGCCGACCAATATCCGACGTTTGCGATTGGCCGCAGACCACCATGGCTTCGTCATCCCTGGGTCTCCGCGACGTCGCTTCGCTCGCATCTTCAGCCGCAGCCGGCCTGCCCGGTGCCGGTCTCGTAGGCAGTGCGCCGGGCCGTCAGCCGGAACGGCACGTCGCCGAGTTCGCGCTCCGACATGGTGTCCAGCACAGGATGCGACAGCGGATCGGTGGCCCATCGGGTGGCTTCGCTTTCTTGCGGCCCGCTTTGCCGCGCGCCGGCAGCGGAAAAGACCCCGAGCAGTGACAAAATCTTCATCGTATTCTTCCTCCACAGGTCTGCTTGTTCCTTAAAATTTGCCGTTCCTCCCCGCATTTCAATTGAGATTTCAACCGTGCTGGTTTAGAAAAACTGTATGGCCATGCTCAACCGCGTCCACCTCAACGGCCTGCGCGCCGTGGAAACCGTCGCCCGCCTGGGATCGCTTTCGGCTGCGGCGAGCGAACTCAACGTGTCCGCCAGCGCCGTCAGCCAGCAGGTCAAGCGGACGGAAGCGCAACTTGGCCAGGCGCTGTTCGAACGAACGGCAAGCGGTCTGGTGCCAACCGAATTCGGCACCGTCTTCACCGCCCGGCTCGGGGCAGGTTTCCGCGAGCTCGCCCAAGCCGTGGCGCTCGCCGACGAGGCCTCCGAATGCACGCTGGTGGTTTCGGTTGCGCCGGCCTTTGCCTCGAAGTGGCTGCTGCCTCGACTATCATGTCACTTCGCCCGGCATCCGAATGTGCTTTTGCGCATCGACGCCTCGGTGCGGATTGCCGATCTCGATCGCTCGGACATCGACATCGCCATCCGGCTTGGCGACGGCAAATGGCCGGGCGTGCGCGCGCAACTGCTGCTGGCGCAGGAAGTCTTCCCGGTCTGCGCCCCGGTGATCGCCGACAAACTGAAATCGATCGATGATCTCGCCCTGACCTGCGCGATCACCGACGAAAAAGCGATGATCAGCTGGGAAAGCTGGTTCGAGGCGGCCGGGGTGAAGCCGGTCAGCTTCCTCAAGGGCGCGCGCTTCACCGACCCGATGCTGTGCCTGGAATCGGCGATCGCCGGCCACGGCGTCATGCTCGGCTGGCAATTGCTGACGGCTGATGCTCTCGCCGACGGCCGGCTGGTCGCGCCGTTCGGCGTCCGCGCCGAGAGCGGGCTGGGCTACTGGCTGGTGACCTCGGCCAGCAAGAGCGAGAGCCGCAAGGTGCGCGATTTCAAGATCTGGATCCGCGAGGAGATCGAGGCAACGATGGCGCAGTTCGGCGCGCTCGCCGGCGCGGCCTGAGCAGGCCCGGTCGATCACGGTGGAAAGACCGATGGCACCGGTCTATGTAAGAACCAGGCTCCCACATCGCGACAGGCAGGATCATGACCACACATTCGCGCGGCGTTTCCGCAACGATCGACCCGGTGAAGCTCGACAGGCTGGCAGAAGTCGCCATCAAGGTCGGGCTGCAATTGCAACCGGGGCAGGACCTGGTGCTCACATCGTCGATCGCAGCGCTGCCTTTGACGCGGCGGATCGTCGAGCACGCCTACAAGGCCGGCGCCGGCCTGGTGACGCCGATCTTCAACGACGACGAGATGACGCTGGCACGCTTCCGCTACGGCGCCGATGCCGGTTTCGACCACGCCGCCGGCTGGCTTTACGAGGGCATGGCCAAGGCCTTCGCCAACAATGCGGCGCGGCTGGCCGTGCGCGGCGAGGATCCGTCGCTGCTGTCGGCGCAGGATCCGGCGAAAGTGGCGCGCGCCAACAAGGCGAACTCGATCGCCTACCAGCCGGCACTGGAAAAGATCACCGGCTTCGACATCAACTGGAACATCGTCGCCTACCCCGACCTGGCCTGGGCCAGGCAGGTGTTTCCGGGCGATAGCGACGACGTCGCGGTGGCGAAGCTCGCCGACGCGATCTTTGCCGCCTCACGGGTCGATGTGGACGACCCGATCGGCAACTGGAAGGCGCACAATGCGGCGCTTCGCAGCCGCACCGAATGGCTGAACGGCCATAATTTCCATGCGCTGCATTTCACCGGACCCTGCACCGACCTGACCGTCGGCCTGGCCGACGGCCATGAATGGATGGGCGGCGCCTCGACTGCCAGGAACGGCATCACCTGCAACCCGAACATCCCGACCGAGGAGGTTTTCACCACGCCGCATGCAAGGCGCGTCGAAGGCCATGTTACGAGCACCAAGCCGCTGTCGTACCAAGGCACGCTGATCGACGGCATTGCGGTGCGTTTCGAGCAGGGTCGCATCGTCGAGGCCAAGGCCAGCCGCGGCGAAGATGTGCTGAAAAAAGTGCTCGACACCGATGAAGGCGCACGCCGGCTCGGCGAGGTCGCCCTGGTGCCGCATTCCTCGCCGATCGCGGCGAGCGGCCTGCTGTTCTTCAACACGCTGTTTGACGAGAATGCCGCCTGCCATATCGCGCTCGGGCAGTGCTATTCGAAGTGCTTTGTCGACGGCGCCTCGCTCACTCAGGACGAGATCGCGGTGCGCGGCGGCAACAAGAGCTTCATCCATATCGACTGGATGATCGGTTCGGACAAGGTCGACATCGACGGCGTCGGCAAGGACGGCGGCCGCGTGCCGGTGATGCGCAAGGGCGAATGGGCTTAGGGGCGAGTGGGCGTAAGGGCGAGTGGGCGTAAGCAGCCGCCAGCAAGCCGTCATGGCCAGCAAGACGACATGGCCAGCAAGACGACATGGCGGCCAACCCCGGAGTTGGCAATGAAACTCGATATCAGGGTCAAACGCATCTACGAGCCGGCCTCGCCTGGCGATGGGCAGCGGGTGCTCATAGACCGCCTATGGCCGCGCGGCGTCCGCAAGTAAGACGCCGCGCTGACACTATGGCTGAAGACCATCGCGCCAAGCGATGAATTGCGCAAATGGTTCGGCCACGAGCCGACGCGCTGGATGGAATTCCAGCAGCGCTATCGCGGCGAGCTCGACCGGAACAGCGAGGCGGTCGGCCAGTTGCGTGCCCTGCTCGACAACGGCCGGGTGACGTTGCTCTACGGCGCCCAGGACGAGTTGCACAACAACGCGGTGGCTTTGGCTGATTATCTCAGCCTGAAGGGCTGAGGCAGCGCTCTGCCGACGCGGTCATCGCTAGCTCAGGCGACACGCAGTTCCGTGGCCGCATCGAAGAGGTGCACCTTGCCCGGCAGCACCGAAAGATTGATCGCGGCGCCGGCGCTGCGGCGCTCGTCACGCGGCACCACGGCGACGGCATCGTATCCGGCCACGCGCAAATGAATCTGGACATCGGCGCCGGTCGTTTCGGACAGCACGACCTCGCCCATGATCTCACCCGTATCCGAAATGCCGAGATCGTGTGGCCGGACGCCCATGATGACCTTTTGGCCTGGTGTTGCCTTGATCTGCGGCGACAGGCCGATCGACACGCCTTCGGCGACGAAGCGAGGACTGCCGCCTGCGGTCTCGACAGCGCCGGCGATGAAGTTCATCGACGGCGAGCCGATGAAATCAGCGACATATTTCGAGTTCGGGCGCTCGTAGACCTCGTCGGGCGTGCCGATCTGCATGATCCTGCCGGCGTGCATCAGCACGATCTTGTCGGCCATCGTCATCGCCTCGATCTGGTCATGGGTGACGTAGATCGTGGTTGTGCCGAGACGATTGTGGAGTTGACGGATTTCCACGCGCATATGCGTGCGCAGCTTGGCGTCGAGATTGGAGAGCGGCTCGTCGAAAAGGAAGACGGCGGCATTGCGCACCATGGCGCGGCCCATGGCGACGCGCTGGCGCTGGCCACCCGACAGTTCCTTGGGATAGCGCCCGAGATAGGGCGTGAGATTCAGGATTTCCGCCGCCCATTCGACCTTCTTCCTGATCTCCGCCTTTGGCACTTTCGCCACTTCCAGGCTGAAGCCGATATTGTCGAACACCTTCATTGTCGGATAGAGCGCGTAATTCTGGAACACCATCGCGATGTCGCGATCGCGCGGGTGAACGTCATTGACCCGCCTGTCGCCGATCAAAAGATCGCCGCTGGTCACCCGCTCGAGCCCGGCCGTCATGCGCAGGAGCGTGGTCTTGCCGCAGCCCGACGGCCCAAGAAGCACGACGAATTCGCGGTCGGCAATGCCGAAGGAGATGTCTTTCATCACCTCGACATTGCCGAAATTCTTGGCGATGTTCTTATATTCTACGGTGGCCATTCTTTGTCTCCAGACGCCCGGGTCAGGGTCGTCAGTATTTCTGCCTGGTCGGTGTGATGACGATTTCCTGCACGAGAGCGTTCTGTGGCATCAGGTAGGCGTGCAGCATGAGGTCTGCGACGTGCTCCGGGCCGATGCCGCCGCCGATCTTGAGCTTGTTGGCATTGTAGTTGGCGAGCGTCTGCGGATCGAGGACGCCGCTCAGAACCT
The DNA here is from genome assembly GCF_055811135.1 of Mesorhizobium sp. WSM4817. NCBI lineage: Bacteria > Pseudomonadati > Pseudomonadota > Alphaproteobacteria > Hyphomicrobiales > Phyllobacteriaceae > Mesorhizobium > Mesorhizobium sp. WSM4817. Next base: position 157,559 of record NZ_JBVVQQ010000003.1, read on the forward strand.
CGGTTTCGATCACCCCGGGCGAAAGCACGACGACGCGGACGTCATAGTCGGAAAGATAGTCGCGCAGCGATTCCGACACGGCGTGAACGAAGAATTTCGTCCCGCAGTAGACCGTATGATCCGGATAGATTTTTCGGCCGGCGATCGAACTCATCATGAACAGCGTTCCATGACGGCGCTCCATCATGCCCGACATCACGGCGTGGACCGAATTCAGCACGCCTTTGGTGTTGATGTCGATCATCTCGTCCCATTCCTCGGGCGGCTGGCGCCCTATGTCGGCGAGACGCGCTATGCCGGCATTGGCAAACAGCATGTCGACCGGTCCGTACTCGGCTTCCGCCTCCTTCACGGCGGCTGCGATCGCGGCGCGGTCGCGGACATCGACCTGCCGGGCCATGCTGTCGGGCAGGTTGAGCGCCTCCATGCGCTCCAGACGGCGGGCCATCATTAGAACAGGGTGGCCGGCGCGCGAAAACGCCTTGGCGACCGCCTCGCCGATACCAGAACTGGCTCCTGTCACTGCTACGAGCTGTCTTCCAGCCATGACTTTCCTCAATCGAAAATTGTCGATACGCCGGGCTGGCGGCCCTAGGGCAGCCAGCCCGGGGGAAGACTCAGCCCTTGGCGACGAGATCGTCGACCTGGGTTTTCAGGGCGTCGAGTGACTCCTTGGCCGAGCCCGACTGGCCGGCGAAGTATTTGCCCAGCGCAACCGGGATCATGTCGCTCGAGAGTTCTGCCCACGCCGGCAGGTCGGGCTCGGATCCCATGTAGTTGGCGATGGTGTCGCGCACGACCGGCAAGTGGCGGGTCGTGCCGGCGCCGACACGCGCATTGGCCAGCACGCGCGGATCGTCATAGACGCTGGTGCGCGTTGGCCCGGTACCGCCGCCCAGAACGGTTATCAGCGCCTGGGTATCGGCTGAGGTCGCCCACTGCATGAAAATCCAGGCGGCGTCCGGGCTCTTCGAGTATTTCGATACCGCGAGCGAAGAGCCGCCCTGGTGACCAACGCCCGGAATTTCGCCGAACCCGGTCTGCTCGACGGTGCGCAGCGTCGCGGCAGGTTTCGGCGGAACCATCGCTTCCATCAGGCCCGAGACCTTGGAGGCCTTGGGATCGTCGAAGAACGGGAAGAATTCGCCCCAGGACAGCATCGAGGCGGCGACGCCCTGGCCGACCGACTGGCCCTCGCCATCCCATGTCCAGCCGTCGACGCCGGGCGGCATCGTCGCCTTGAGCTTGTCCCAGTAGGCCATGGCGGCCAAGCCGGCGTCGTCATTGCCAGTGAACTTGCCGTCGGGGCCGAAAATCGAACCGCCATGGCCCCAAAGCCACGCCGTCCAATCGCATTCGAGGCTGTAATGGCCCGATTTCATCTGGCCGCTGGTGCCGTACATGTCCGGGCCCTTGGCGTCGGTGATCGCCGCAGATGCCTTCAGCAAATCGTCCAGCGTCGCCGGAGGCGGCAGCTTGAGCTCGTCCCAGACGTCCTTGCGGTACTGCATGATGAAGATTGGGATGTCGTAGGGCACGCCGACCATGCGGTCCTCGTACATGGCGATACCGTCGACGAGCGGCTTCAGGAAGTCGTCGATGTTGTAGTTCGGCATTGCCAAGTCGGCGTTCTTGAGCTGCTCGCGCGGGTCGAAGACGTCCTGGCTGAAGCTCGCCGCCCAGCTCTGGTCGATATAGTAGAGGTCGTAAGTGCCGAGGCTTGAGGCCACGTCGAGCGTCAGCTTCTGCAGCACCTGCTCGAGCGGCAGCACTTCTATCTCGACCTTGATGCCGGTGGCCTCCTCGAAATACTGCTTGAGCTGCGTGGCGATGGCATTCGACGGCGGCGTCGATTCGGTGGCGAGACGAAGCGTCGTTCCGGCAAAGGGCTTGCCGACATCCGAGAGCCATTTGGTGATTTCGGCGCTGGGCTTCAGTTCCTGCTCCTGAGCCGATGCCTGGCTGATGCCGTAGAACGGACGTCGCCCCAGGCCGATGCCGAGCGCGCCGGCGCCGAGGCCGAGAATGCCTGCTGCGCGAAGAAACGAGCGGCGGTCCATCTGTCCGCGAACGAAGCGGTCGGTGACAGAGGCAAGATGCGTCTTTCTGATGCTGTCTTTCATTGTCTACTCCTCCGGTTTAATTCGCGATTTTCTCAAGGCTGCGAATTCGAGCCTCCCATCTATTGTTTCAACGATCCCATCGTGAGACCGCGCACGAGGTGCTTCTGAACCAACAGAATGAAGATGAAAGCGGGAATGATGGATGCGGCGCCAAGCGCGGCCATGTTGCCCCAGGCGGTGCCGATCGAGGTGACGAAGGTCGACGAGACGACAGGCACGGTCTTGAGCGACGTGGTGGTCAGGGTCAGCGCAAAGAGGAATTCGGTCCAGCTGAAGATGAAGCAGAGCACCGCCGTGGCGGCGATGCCGCCCTTGGCCATCGGCAGCACGATCCTGCGAAAAATCATGAAGCGGCTGGCGCCATCGACAATGGCGCTCTCGTCGATCTCGGAGGGAATGTCGTCGAAGAAGCTCTTCATCAGAAGGACGGCGAGCGGCAGGTTCATCAGCGCGTGGATCAGCACCATGCCGGTATAGGTGTCGATGAGACCGAAATTCTTGTAGATGAAGAACATCGGCACCGCGACCGCGACGGGCGGCATCATGCGCGTCGACAACACCCAGCCGACGAAACTGTGCCGGCCGCGGAAGTGCATGCGCGACAGGGCATAGGCGGCAAGCGTGGCGATGGCGACGGCGAGCACGGTCGACAGCGTCGCGATGACAATCGAATCCCAGACGCGGGGCGCCATGTAGAAATTGCCGCCGCCCGGCGTCACGGTGATGCCGCCGCTGCCCAGCGAAATCCCGAACACCTTCTGGAAATTGTCGAAGGTCGGCGTGAAGGCGAACAGTTTCGGCGGCCGGTTGAAGATGTCGTTGCCGTGTTTGAACGCCACCGACGTCCAGTAGTAGATCGGAAAGAAGAAGATCGCGACCACAACCCAGGCGGCGATGGTGCGAAGCATGCGGGTCGAGAAGGAGCCGTTCATTCTACCACCTCACCTTGGCGATACGGATGAAGAGGTTGGCAATGACGAGGATGATCACCAGGGTGACGAGGCTGAGCGTGGCTCCATAGCCCCATTTTACGAAGCTGAACGTCTGCTGCCATGCATAGAGGGACAGCGAGTAGGTCGACGCTCCCGGCCCGCCGGAGGTCATGACGAAGACGTAGTCGAAAACCCGGAACAGATCGATGCCGCGGACCAGCACGGCGATGGCGATCACCTTCGACATCATCGGCAGGGTGATGCGCCGGAAGATCTGGAACGACGAGGCGCCGTCGATCATCGCGGCCTCGTAAGGCTCCGGCGGCAGCGCCCTGAGACCGGCAAGGAAGATGAGCACCATGAACGGCGTCCACTGCCAGATTTCCGCTACGAGAACGCCGGCAAGCGCGGTCGACGCGGTGGCGAGGATGGGGTTGTTCGAATTGAGCAGTCCGATCGACTGCAGGAGATAGCTGATCACGCCGAACTGCGGATCCTCCATCAGCAGATACATCATGCCGACAATGGCTGGCGGAATGACGAGCGTCATCGTCAGTACGCCGCGCAGGAATCCGAAACCGAAGCCGTCGCTGTCGAGGAGCAGCGCGATCGCCATGCCGAGCACCAGCTCGAAGATCAGCGCGATGGCGAAATAGGTGAAGGTGATGACGAGCGACTGCCAGAACCGCGTGTCGTTCCACAGCTGCACCCAGTTTTCCGTTCCGACGAATTCGAGCGCCCGCCGGCGCGGGACGAACTCATGGAAGCTCAGCCAGATGTTGTAGACGAGAGGATACACGGTGAAGACAAGCAGGATCGCCACCAGCGGCAGCAGCCAGGGCAGCGGGTGATCCGAAAAGACGAAACGTCTGGCTTGGGCAACCCGCACGCGTTCCTCCCGAACCGCTTCGTTTTGCGATGCACAAATGTTCATATCTTGTGCATTTGTTCAAATGCTATATCGTCGCCCTGTCTGTGGCAAGCACTTGTTGGCCGGCTACAGCGGCATTCAGATGGGTGCGCCACAAGCATCGGAGGACCCTCATGACGTCGATCGGTCTGCTGGCACGGGTTGCCCATCAGTATTTCGTGCTGGGCGAAACGCAGCAGGCCATCGCCGAGCGGCTGCAGATCAACCGCACCAAGATCCACAGGCTGCTGGCGGAGGCGAAGGAGCGCGGCATCGTCTCGATCCGCATCAATGCCGGGACGTCCCAGGCGCTCGAAATGGAAGAACAGCTCAGGCGGAAGTACCGGCTCGACATATGCAGCGTCACACCTGATGACACCGGGTCGGAACTCGGGCTCTCCGAAGTGATCGGCATCTATGCCGCGCAGACCGTCGAGACGCTGCTCAGGGACGACATGACGGTCGCCATGGCGTGGGGCCGAACCATGCGATGGCTCGCTTCCAACATCGAGCCGGTGGCGCTCAGAAACGTTACCGTCGTGCCGCTTCTCGGCTCGCTGTCGCGCCGGTCGTCGATCGACAAATACGACGCGGCCGCCGTCTTTGCCCAGCGCACCCAGGCCGAATCCTATTATCTCCCCGGACCCATCATCTGCGACAGCCGTGAAAGCCGTGAGACGATCCTGCAGCAACCGAGCGCGCGCGAGGTTATCCAGAAGGCGCTGAACGCCGACCTTGCGCTGATGAGCGTCGGCGGCACAACCAGTTCGACGCTGCGGAGCGTCGGTTACATGACCGACGAGGAATTCGACGATATCCTGAGACTGAAGCCGATCGGGAACTTTCTCGGCTATTTCTTCGACCGGGACGCCGAACTCATCGACCATCCCGTCAACGAGCGCATTGTCGGGGTCTATCCTCGCGACACGCTGAACATTCCCAAGCGCATCCTCGTTTCCGGCGGAAAGAACAAGGTCGGCATCATGACCAAGCTCTTGGAAAAGGGATTCTTCACCGGCCTCATCACCGACCAGGGGACGGGCAGTTCGCTGTGACCGGCCGGGGTTGCGGCGGCAGCCGAAGCTGCCGTGCGATGTTGCCTGGCGCATCGCGCCCGCTTGCCTAAGCCGTCCCTGGTTCGGTTCCATCGCCTGCAGAACATCCTTTTTTGCGTCTATTGCAGTCCGCATTTTTCGCGCCCGCCGATCAGCCCAATCCCGGCCTCCGGTTCGCCAGGATCATATCGGCAATCTCGACGAAGCCGCGGCCACCCCGCGACCTGGCGACGAAAGCGGGTTCGGCGTCGATCTGTCCCTGGAAATCCACCACATTCGCGACCCCGAACGCGTTCGGAAAGAACCCGAACATCGGGGCGTCGTTCGGGCTGTCTCCAACGAAAGCATAGGCCTGCCTTTCAGCATCGAGATCGGTTCCCAGCCTCTCGCTTGCAAAGCGGCGCGTCATCGCCAGCTTGTCGTATCGGCCAAACCAGCCGTTCACATGGATCGACGAAATCTTGGCGACAGCGCCGGCCTCCTCGAAAATCTGCTTGATGCGCCTGGCATCGGACAGCGGCAGCGCCGGAACATCCTCGCAAAAGTCGATGGCCAGGTCGGCTTCGCGATATTGCTGGTCGGCGGATACTGCCGAACCCGGCACCTCCTGGACAATGCGCTTTTCCAGTTCGGTGAGCCTGCGCCTGTTTTCCCGGCGTTCGTCAGCGCTTGCCGCGAAAACCCGGATCATCTTTCGCGTTGCCTGATCATAAGCGAAGTAAAAAGCGCCATTTTCGCCTACCACGCCGGTGACCGGCCAGAACCGGGCAATCATGTCGCACCAGCCTGCCGGTCTCCCGGTAATGGGAGCCACGACAAGGCCCGCCTCGTGCAAGCGTTCGAGCGCACGGTAGGCGTCGGCCGGAAGACGACCCTCAGTGGTCAAGGTGTCGTCGATATCGCAGAAGACGCCGCGAATGCGCGATGCAGTTTCGGGTCCGAAATCGGCGAGGTCGCGCATCCGGTCAGGCTTCCCCACGCGCAAAATCCTCCAGCATTCCTGCATCCGCAGCAATGTCGAGGAACGAGAAGCGATTGCGCATCTCCCGGCAATGAACGACGGCTTCGCGATAGAAATCGGCCGGCGTGCCCAATTCGCCCGCTGAAATCGGCCCGCCGGTCGATTTCAGCAGGCGTTGCATCTCATCGACAGGCACCATGAATTGCTTGAGCTCCTGCCTGAGTGTCGGCCAGAGCTCCTGCAGCCGCTCGTTGAATGCCGCGGCGGAAGTCTCGTCGAAGGCCTTCTTCTTCAGTTCGTCGAGACATTGTGCGGCGACAGCCGGGCCCATGCGACGGATCATGTCGTCAGGATCGATCTTCGTCGCCTTCACCAACGGCGGCTTGTCGCTTGCAAGCATTGCCTGCTGCAATCGCGCCATGGTGAGCGAAGCGACGCCGACCTGGGTGCCGTGCAGCGTGCCGGGGTGACGCTCGCCGGCGAAACAGTCGATGTAGTGCGATATTTGATGCTCGCCCATGGAACCGTGATTGGAGACGCCGGTGAAGGAAATTCCGAGACCGCAGAGCGTCAGCACGCGATAGAGGTAGCCATTGGCCTCGATGTCGTGTTCGGCAAGCTTTGCCGCACGCTGGTTGAGCGCCGCCTCATCCTTTTCCTGGATGAGAAACGGGACCTGATGGTAGGCCGTGCCAAGCAGGCGGTGCGACATCCACCAGTCGATCTGGGCGACCGAGCGGCAAAGGCAGTCACCGAACCCCGCTGCCGACAGATAGGTCGGGGCGGCAGCGGAGACGCCAAGATCGACGAAAAAGCCTGATGGGGCGTGGGAAGGCAGCGATACCTTCAGGCCGCTTTCAAGTGTGATGGACGCAGTCGTCGATGTGTAGCCGTTCATCGAACCGGCCGTCCCGAACACGCAATAGCGCCGTCCATTCCTTCCGGTGACGAACTTGCAGAGATCGTTGATCGTCCCAGAACCGACCGCGACCACGGCGTCTGCATCGGCGAGTTTGACGGCCAGGCTTTCGACATTGGCCATGTCGGCATGTGGGTGATCCAGGATCACCACATCGACAGGGCCGAGCGTCTTCAGTTCGCGCGCAACGCGCTCGCCAAGCGCATCATAGGTGGCGCCATCCGCCACGACCGTGAACCGCTCGCCCAGATCGAGCTCCGAAACGAGATCGGCCGCCCGCCCTTCGAGGCTTTCTTCAATGACAATCCGGTCATACGGGACCACCGCCTTTTTCCCGGTCTCCGGGTTGGTCCAGCGCCCGTCCAAAATGTCGTCGATTAATGTCGTCCAGTATCCGGCTGCCGGATTCGTCATGGCGTCCTCATTCTGGGGCAACCCTCTAATCGAGGCGGAGGAGCGTTGCGTCATTGAACAATAGTCATCTATCTCTGTCTTTTGTCAAGCATTCGCCCGCGACGCTTGACTTCGTTCTGCAAACCTGCGGAAAAAGGGACATGAATGCCAACGCCGACATCGACATGGTCCGACCATCTGGGCTCTCGGCACTGCCGCCCGAATTCGACAGCGCGGTGGCGTGGGCTGCCTGGCTCTACTATGTCGACCAGCTCAACCAGAGCGATGTGGCCAAGGTCATGAACGTCTCCAGGGCGAGCGTGGTGCACTATCTGCAGGAGGCACGCGAAAGCGGACTTGTCGCCGTGCAGGTCGATCACGACGCTTTTGCCCGCACCTTGACCTCGCGGCGTCTCATGGAAAAATACGGGCTTCGCGGCGCCGCGGTTATCCCCGACCTTGATCCAAACGATGCCGACCGCCGCATCGGCGAAGCGGCAGGACGGCTGCTGGCGTCGATGGTCGATCCGGGCGACACGATCGGCGTTGCCTGGGGAAAAACGGTGCTCGCTGCCGCCCGCTCGATCCCACGACTACGGCATGATCGGAACCTCACCGTCGTCCAGCTCTCGGGAAGCTCGATCGGCACCAGCGATTTCTCGCCGGAATTCTGCACCTCGCTGATGGCCAACCGGCTCGGCGCCCGCTGCATAAACCTGCTTGCCCCGGCGATCGTCTCCACCGACGAACTGCACGACCAACTCATGCAGGAGCCGATGCTCGTCAACCAGTTCCGCATGATCCATGCCGCCGGCAAAGTCATCTTCGGGATCGGCGATATCGGGCCGGAGAGCACCTATGCCCGAGCCGGGATATCGGATGCCGCCGCACTTGCCGGCATGATCGAGCAGGGCGCGCTCGGCGTCATCATCGGGCGGTTCATCGACGCCCAAGGAGCCCCTTTCGCAACACCGCTCGACGGACGCACCGTCGGCATCACGCTCGATGAATTGAAAGCGGTGCCGGTCCGCATCTGCGCCGCCGGTGGCGCCCGCAAGATGGCGGCGATCAGGGCCGGGCTCGGCGGCGGATATGCGACACATTTTGTCACCGACCTGGCCACCGCGAACAGTCTCTTGGAATAACCGGCACTTGGACCAACCAGCACCGGTGGAACTCATCGTCTCGGGAGGACAATCATGGGCAGCAGCGACGGACCTCTTGTCGTCGGCCTCGACAGTTCCACCCAATCCTGCAAGGCGATTGCCTGGAGCCGGGACGGACGAGCCGTGGCGGAAGGCCGGGCGCCGCTCGAACTGATGAAGCCGAGGCCGGACTATGTCGAGCAGGAGGTCACCGACTGGTGGCGGGCCGCAACAGCGGCGCTGCGACAGCTTGTCGACGCGGTCGACGCGACACGCATCGCCGGGATCGCGATCTCCAACCAGCGCGAGACCGTTGCCCTCATCGACGGCGCCGGCGCGCCGATCGGACCCGCCAGCCTGTGGCTCGATGAACGCGCCGCCGGGCTGGTCGACCGTTTCGCGGCGGAGATCGGCCGTGAGCGACTGCACCAGATCACCGGTAAGCCGATCGACGTGACGCCGGTCGTCTATCGCCTGAAATGGCTGCGCGAGAACGAGCCGGAACGGTTGGACCAGGCGAACAAAATCCTCGACGTGCATGGCTATCTGACGCTGAGACTGACGGGAACGCCAAGCGCGAGCTGGACCAGCGCCGATCCGTTCGGTCTCTTCGACATCTCGCGCAAGGCATGGTCGCAGCCGATCCTCGATCATCTCGGCATCAAACCGTCGCAACTTCCCAATGCGGTGCGGTCCGGCACGCGAGTCGGGACTGTTCATGCCGCAGCCGCCGCCGCAACCGGCCTTTCGGAAGGAACCCCGGTGATTGCCGCCGGCGGCGATGGGCAATGCGCCGGGCTCGGCGTCAATGCCATGCGCGACGGCGTCGTCTATCTCAATCTCGGAACCGCGATCATCGCGGGAATCTGGTCGCCAGAACCGGTGGTCGGCGCCTTCTGGCGCACCATGACCTCGCCAACCGGCGATGGCTATTTCCTCGAGGCCGTGCAGCGGGCGGGTGTCTATTTCGTCAACTGGTTCGTCGACATGTTTGCCGGCGGGCGCTCCGATCCGGCGATCTTCGACCGCCTCGAAAGGGAAGCGGCGGCCGTGCCGATCGGCGCGGACGGACTTCTCGCCGGCACCACCCTGGTCGGCTGCATGGACCCGCACTGGGATCCGAGCGCACGCGCCAGCTTCATCGGCATGCACCCCTCGCACACGCTCGGTCACTTTTATCGTGCAGGGCTCGAGGCAATGACGCTGCAAACCGCCCGGGCTCTCGAAGAGATGCGCAGCCATGGTCTTTCGCCGGCGCAAATGGTGGCGATCGGCGGCGGCGCCAACAGCAGGCTTTGGACAAAGATGATTGCGGACGCGACCGGGATCGCGATCCATAAGGGTCACAATGCCGAAGCCTCCTCGCTCGGCGCAGCGATCAGCGCGGCGGTCGGCATCGGATGGTTCGAAAGTTTTGCTGAGGCTGCGGATGCGATGACGAGCATTGCCGAGACAATCGAGCCCGACCCCAGCTGCCGCGCAGCGTGGGACGCGCTCTCGGCCAGGCAGGCCAAGGTCTTTTCCGCTACCCAATTCGCCTGGCGAACTGGAGCGTGAAAAGCGTCCGTCCGGCTACTTCAACCCACCTACCGCCTGCTGATAGACATCAGGCTTGAAGCCGACGAGGATACGATCGCCGAGATCGAGGACCGGCCGCTTGATCATCGTCGGTTTGGCCAGCATCAGCGCCTTGGCCTTCCTCTCGTCGAGGCTCAGCCTGTCCGTGTCCGACAGTTCGCGAAACGTCGTGCTCGACTTGTTGAGCAGGGTTTCCCAGCCGACCTTGCTGGACCAGCCGTCGAGCCTATCCGCCTCCAGCCCCTCGACCCTGTAGTCGTGAAAACGATAGGCGACATCGTGGCTTTCCAGCCAGATGCGCGCCTTTTTGATCGTGTCGCAATTGGTGATGCCGTACATGGTGATCGTCAATATTTTGGCCCTCGGGCTGGTCGCTCATCGAATCAGCCGCACCCTAAACCACCGTTCAAGCATTGCCAGCCCCGCAGGCATGTGACGCGAGGAGACGACATGACCGTGGCAACAAACCTGCACTCCACCAGCCAGCAGTCGATCGACCGTGTCTTCCGGGCGCTTGCCAATCCAACGCGGCCGCCGAGCTGTCGGCGACTGAACAGAAGCCCCGTCTCGGTCAGCGAGCCAGCTCAGCCGTTCGATATGGCCTGCCCTCCTTGGTCGAGCATCTCAGGGTTCTGGAAATCCGGTTTCAGCCTCAATAATAGAAGCGCTCTTCGGCAATTTTGCCGTTCTTGACCGTGTACAGACCAACCTCATCCATGCTGACACGCTCGCCTGTAGCCTTGGGCGTTATGTCAAACTTGAAGCGCACTGCGAACTGGTCGCCGTTGACATATGGGCCCTCGACCGAGCCGTCATGAACTTCGTTGTTCTCCTCCCACCACTGGCCCTTCTGCTTCACGGCCTCCTTGCCATTGCAGACCGCCATCGGCCCTTCCATTGCTTCGTAGCTGACGATGTCGTCGGCCTTGTACTTTTCAGCCGCAACATCGTTCTGACCTTGCTTGAGCAGATCTGTGAAATCCTTGGCGATTTCCGCGGTGGTCATATGATCCTCCTGTTCAGGCTAATGGCCTGCAATTGTCGCCCGCTTTTGATGCGACGAAGGCGTGAAACAAAACAGGAACAAACTGGAGCGTCAAGTGGAGATCGAGTCGGCCGGGTAAGGCCGGTGCTCGTATGTAATGCGCTTTTGCATTACGTTTGCTGCCAATCAGGAGATTCTGCCATGACGACACTGACCGTAACGGCACGGGGGCAGGTCACTTTTCGGAAAGAAGTGCTTCAACACCTCGGCATCAAGCCAGGAGATAAAATCGAACTGGATTTGCTGCCGTATGGCCGCGCAGACCTAAAGGCATCGCGGCCGATGGGATCGTTTCGGGACCTTCATGGCTTCCTGAAAGGGAAGACGAATGGCCAAGCCCTCACTATTGAGGAAATCAATGAGGCAATTGCCGAGGCTGGTGCCGCCACCGGGACGGGCAAGGAATGAAGATCACGGCTGGATACGAATGTTCCGCTCCGCGCCTATGTGGCTGACGACGCCAAGCAGGCGAGTGCCGCTGTCGAGTTGCTGGCAAGTGCTGAAATCGTGGCTGTAAGCTTACAGTCCCTTTGTGAATTCACTTGGGTCTTGGCGCGCCAATACAAGACTGCCTGTGAAGACATTTCCGCCGCGATCCGTGCCCTGCTGAACACGGAAAATGTCGTGGTCAATCGACCCGCAGTTGAAGCTGGCCTATCGGTCCCTGATGCTGGCGGTGATTTTGCTGATGGTGTGATTGCCTATGATGGTAGCTGGCTAGGCGGGGAAGTCTTCGTTTCCTTTGACAAAAAGGCTGTGAAGCTTCTTTCTTCACAAGGGCGTTCCGCCCACCTCCTCAAGGCGAGCGCCTGATAAAAATATCTCATACCAGATAGCAGCCGCGCTCGATGGCGAGGCGGCGCACCAGCGCCAGCACGCTGTCGATGGTCGGCGTCGGCTGGCCGGTCAGCCGGCCGAGTTCCTGGACCGCCGTCACCAGCGCGTCGATCTCCATCGGCCGGCCACGCTCCAGATCCTGCAGCATCGAGGTCTTGTGCTCGCCAACGTCGCCGGCACCCTTGATGCGGCGGTCGACCGAGATCGGGAAACGAACGCCGAGGCTTTCGCCGATCGCCTGCGCCTCCAGCATCATGGTGCGGGCAAGCGCGCGGGTGGCCTCGTCGGCAGCGATTGCCGCAAGCGTGCTGCCGGTCAGCGCGGAAATCGGGTTGAAGGAGAGATTGCCCCACAGCTTCACCCAGATCTCGCTGCGGATGTCGTCGCGAACCGGCGTCTGCAGCCCCGCCGCAACCATCTCCTCGGCAAGCCGCGTGACACGCTCGCTCTTCTCGCCCGAGGGCTCGCCGAGCGAGAACCGCTTTCCCTCGATATGGCGAACCAGGCCGGGCGCATCCACCTCGGCCGCGGGATAGACGACCGAGCCGATGACGCGATCCGGCCCAAGCCGGTCCCAGATCACCCCGCCGGGATCCACCGCTTGCAACCGCGTGCCTTCGAGCGGCCCGCCGATCCTGTGGAAATACCACCACGGCACGCCATTCTGCATGGTGACGACGGCCGTTCCCTCGCCCAGCAGCGGCGCGATCTGGTCGAGCGCTGGTGCGACCGAATGGGCCTTGAGCGCCAGCACGACATAGTCCTGGACGCCTAGCTCCTGCGCCTGCGCGGCGGCCCTGACCGAGGCGACGGCTTCATGACCGTCTTCGATCAGGCGAAGACCGGCCGTCCTGATCGCGTCGAGATGCGCGCCGCGCGCCACGATCGACAGATCGACGCGGCCGGCCATGGCAAGCTTGGCCGCGAGATAGCCGCCGATCGCGCCAGCGCCAAAAATGCTGATCCGCATTATCCCAGCCCAGGTTTGGCAAGACCGAGTTTGGTCGCGAGGCCGATGCGCTGCAGCTTTCCGGTCGCGCCCTTCGGGATTTCGTCCAGGATCAGGACAATGCGCGGCACCTTGAAGTCGGCAAGCCGTGTCGCGGCAAAGCTGCGGATGTCGCCTTCTGTGGCGGCCATGCCCTCGCGCAGCACGATCGCAGCCGCGACCTCCTCGCCGAGCTTGTCGTGCGGCGTGGCGAAGGTGACGACCTGCGCCACCGCCGGATGGTCCATCAGCACGTCGTCGACCTCGAGCGGCGAGATCTTCTCGCCGCCGCGGTTGATGATCTCCTTGAGCCGGCCGGTGACGCGCAGATAGAAGTCTTCATCGAGCACGCCCTGGTCGCCGGTATGAAACCAGCCATGCGCAAAAGCCGTGGCATTGGCGTCCGGATTGTTCTCGTAGCCCGCGGTGACATTAGGCCCGCGAATGACGATCTCGCCGGTGTCACCGGGCTGCAGCAATCGCCCGTCCGGCGCCATCACCGCCACCTCCGGTCCGGCGGCGGCGCCGACGCTGCCCGGCTTGCGCAAGCCAGGCGGCAGCCGGTTCGAAGCCATCTGGTGCGCGGCCTCGGTCATGCCGTAGGATTCGATCACCGGGCAGCCGAAGGTCGCCTCAAGCTCGGCCATCACTTGCGGCGGCAGCGATGCCGAGGACGAGCGGATGAAGCGTAAGGGCGCCACCGCCAATGCCTCGGCATTGCGCGTTGCGCGCGGCAGTATCGCCTGATGCATGGTCGGCACGGCCGTGTACCAGCTCGGCCGCGCCTCGCCCAGCCAATGGAAGAAGCGCAGGGCGTTGAAACCCGGCGTGCAGAAGACGCTGCCGCCGGCGGCGAGCGAGGACAGCACCGCCGCGATCAGCCCATGAATGTGGAACAGCGGCATGATGTTGAGGCAGCGATCACCGGCCGTCAGGCCGAGCGTCGCGCCGATATGGGCGGCCGAGGCGGCGAGATTGGCGTGGCTGAGCGGCACCAGCTTGGGCCGTGACGTGGTGCCGGACGTGTGCAGCAACAGCGCGATGTCGCCGTCTTCAGCCAGGTCGGGCGAAACAGACGGACCAACCGGTTTGCCCTTGATCTCAAAACTGCCGGCTGGTGCGTCACGCAGTGCCGTGAGCCTGAGCACCGCTATGCCGAGGCGCTCGGCCACGGTCACCGCCGGGCCGCTTTCGTCTTCGGCGACGAGGATCGCCTTGGCGCCGATGTCGGTCAGATAGAAATCGAGCTCGTCGGCCCGGTAGGCCGGATTGAGCGGCGCCGTCGACGCCGCCGCCGCCACTGCGACAAAGGCCGTCGCCATCTCCGGCCCGTTCGGCAGCACGATGGCCACCCGGTCGCCACGGCCGAGGCCCAGTGCATGCAATTGCGCTGCCGTCTCGGAGATCAGGCGGCGCAGTCCGCCATGCGCGAGCGTGATCCTGTCGGGTGCCGAAATCGCCGGCGCATCGTCGGCCCCGGCGGCAAGCCGCTCAATGATCGAGGCCGCTTCAGACAACGCAAACCTCTAGGTCGCCGACGCCATCGATATGACCGCGAAGAACATCACCGCGCACGACCGCGCCGACGCCCGCCGGCGTGCCGGAAAGAATGATGTCCCCCGGCATCAGCGTGAAGAGCCCTGAGAGATAGCTGATCATTTCCGGAACCTTCCAAATCATCTGGTTGAGGTCGCCGGTCTGCTTTCGCTGACCATTGACGTCCAGCCAGATCGCGCCCTGGCTGGGATGGCCGGTCGAGCTTGCCGGAACCAATGGCGTGCATGGCGCCGATGCCTCGAAGGCCTTGCCGACCTCCCATGGACGGCCCATGTCCTTCGCCTTCCCTTGCAGGTCGCGCCGCGTCATATCGAGACCTACGCCATAACCGAACACGCAGTCCAGAGCCTTTTCGACCGGGATGTCGGTACCGCCGCTCTTCAGCGCCACGACCATTTCGATCTCGTGATGAACATCGTTAGAGGCCGGAGGGTACGGAAATTCTCCTGTCGTATCGAGGTTGTCGGGGTTCTTCTGGAAGAAGAATGGCGGCTCCTTGTCGGGGTCGTGTCCCATCTCGACGGCATGCGCGGCATAGTTCCGCCCGACGCAATAGACCCGGTGCACCGGAAACAACTTGTCGGTTCCCGCCACCGGGATGCTCGGGATTGCGGTCGGTTCGATGACGTAGCTTGAAGTCGTGCCGTGCATGTTCACTGTCTTGCTCCTGCGTAGTATTCGACTTTGGCTTCGGCCCGTTCGATCAGTTCGGCGATCAGCAGGGCGAAGGCAAAAAGGATGATGGTCAAGGCCCAGAATTCCGCCATGCGGAAATTTCGCGAGAAGGTTTCGAACAGCGCACCGTAGCCGACGATGGCGACGAGCAACTGGCCGATGACGACGCCCTTGACGCCGCGGATGAGGCCGAGGCGAATGCCGGCAAGGATTTCCGGAAGGGCCGCCCACAGGATGATCTTGCTATAGAGCGCCGGGCGCGAGGCGCCGTAGGAACGCGCCATCTCGATCAGCGACGGCGAGATATGACGGACCCCGGCGCGGGTGTCGAGAACGATGATCCAGATCGCAAACAGGAACACCGCCGCAACGATCGTCTTCTCGCCGAAGCCGAACAGGATCATCAGCACCGGGACGATCGCCGAGAGCGGTGCGCTTGAAAAGATGTTGACCCACATGCCGAGCAGGTCGTCGGCGATCTTGACGCGTCCCATCAGGATACCCAATGGCACGCCGACAACGATCGATAGGGCCATGCCCGTCGCGAAGGCGCGAAGGGTCGTGACTGTCGCGCTCTGCCAGGACGGCGTCTGCACCAGGCTGACCGCTGCAACCAGCACGTCGCTAAACGGCGGCAGCAGAAAGACAAGGTCGAGCCGGCCGACGATTTCCCATACGACGCACCAGACCAGCAGGGACGCCATCATTGGCACACGGTAGCCAAACAAGGTCACGGCCGCTCACTCCACATACTGCTTCAGCCCCTGCCAGATCTCCTCGACAGTATCGAGATAGTGCCTGTCGCGATGGATGCGCTCGGGGTCGCCGGAGCGATCGATTTCCGGTTCGATGATCTGCGAAACCCGGCCGGGTCTCGGCGACAGCAAGACGATGCGGTCGGAGATGTAGACCGCTTCCTCGATCGAGTGCGTCACGAAGATGAAGGTCTTGTTCTGGTTGGTGCGCAGCCGGATTAGGTCTTCCTGGAATTTCCGCCGGTTCTGCTCGTCGACCGCCGAAAACGGTTCATCGAGCAGCAGGACGTCGGCATCGACCGACAATGCGCGCGCCAGGCCGACGCGCTGGCGCATGCCGCCCGACAGCTGATGCGGATATTTGTCCTCGAATCCGGCGAGCCCCACCTCGGCGATGTAGCGTCGGGCGATCGCTTCGCGCTCGGCCTTGTTGGTGCCGCGCAATTCAAGTCCGAAGGCCACATTGCGCATCACGGTCGCCCACGGCATCAGCGCAAAATCCTGGAACACGAAAGCGCGTTCGGGGCCGGGTGCGGTGACGTGCTTGCCGTTGATCGCGACGGTGCCGCCATCGGCCCGTATCAGCCCCGCTATGATCTTCAGCAGCGTCGTCTTTCCGCAGCCGCTGGGTCCGAGAAGGCTGGTCAGCTTGCCCCTGGGAAAGTCGAGGTCGATGCCGCGCAGCGCCTCGACATTGCCGTAGGTCTTAGAGATTCCCCTCACTTCCACGATTGAATCGATCGGTGCGGGAACCGGCGACGGTCCATTTCGCAATGCGGTCGCGCCCATCTTAAGGACCTCTGCTCTCGGGCCTGAAAACGCGGACTTCCACCCACTGCAGAAAGACGAGCGTCAGGGTGGAAAGCGCAATGATCGAGGCGATTGTTGCGTACATCTCGGCGTAGTCGGCGCGCGAGCGGTGGAAGGTGATGAGGTCGCCGATGCCGGTCGGGGTGATCAGCAGTTCGGCGAGCACCACGCCGACGAAGCCGGCAGCGACGCCGAGGCGCAAGCCGGCAAAAATCACCGGGCTGGCGTCCGGAAGGATGATCTTGGCGACGGTCTGCCAGCGGGTGCCGAGGAAGGATCGGCACATGACCAGCAGCGACTCGTTGACGTTGCGCACGGCCTTGTAGGTGTTGAGCACGATGACCGGCAGCGCCAGGATCATGACGGCGAGCGTCTTGGCGGTCATGCCTATTCCATAGACAAAGGTGACCATCGGAATGAAGGCGGCGACCGGTGCTGCCTGAAGCACGATGAACACAGGGATCACCAGCCATTCGCCGGTGCGCCACAGGCCACAGATCGTGCCGAGGCCGACACCCAGGAACGCCGACAGGACAACGCCAAGCACCAGCGGCTGCAGCGTCGAAAGGTAGGCGGTCGCCAGGCTGCCGTCGGCGAGCAGTCCGAAGAACGCGACGACCGTGTCGGAAAAGGTCGGGAAAGCGAAGCTGACGGGAATACGCCCGGCCACCTCCCAGATTCCCGCGAACAGGGCGATCGACACCAGCCTGAGCAGGACCGGCTGGTCCCACGATGCGCCCGTTGCGCTGCGATTGGAAAGAGGAGCGAGGCCGGCAGCCTCGCCGTCGGTTCTGATGCTTACGGCCATCCGCTTGAGCGCCTATTTCTTGCCGAGCTTGGCGACGGCGCGGTCGATTGCGGAGACGTCCCAGAAGTCCTCGACCTTGAGGCTGGCGGGATCGCCTTCGATCTGGCCGGCAAGGCTGAAGAAGGCAAAGTCGTCCTTGGCTGCATCGGCTCCGCCGCCGTTCAGCGCAAGACTGCCGGCTTCCGCGGTTTCCTTGTAGTATTCGGTGATTTCGCTGTCGGCTTCAGCGCCGAGATCCGGCAGCAGTTTATATTTGTTGCGAAGCTCGACGGCGACCGCGGGGTTCGCGGTGATCTCGCGCGCGGTCTTCATCAGTTCCTCGACCAGGATGTCGACGTCGGCGGCGTTGTTCTTCAGATAGTCCGCGGTCGCGAAAAGCGCTTCGTCAGAGGCGCCGAGATCCTCGACCGGCAGAACGATGAACTTGCCGGGGGCTTCGGCCTCGAGCGCACGCCGGTTGGCGGCATCGACGATCGACGCCTTGATGGTCCCTTGGAGCAGCGCATTGCGGCGAACCTCGGAACCCGGGACATAGCTGATGTTGCCGAGCTTGATGCCGTGGTTTTTCGCCATCAGCAGCATGACCGCCTCGGTGCCGGAGCCGCGCGCCTGGACGGCGACCTCCTGCCCGTCGAGATCCTTCCATTCCTTGTAGAATTCGCTGTTGACGACGGGAAAGAAGCGCAGCGTCGATATCTGCGCGAAAATGCGGATCGGCACGCCCACCTTCTGGATCAAGGTATAGGGCGCGCCGATGCCGACATCGGCCTGGCCGCCGACAATGGCTTGGGCAGCCAGATCCTCGTCATTGAGAACAATGAGCTCGACATTCACGCCGCGTTCCTTGGCGCGCTCTATCGCGGCGAGCGTCTGGATGGTTTCGATGCCCGGAAGGTCGCCGAATGCGATGCGCATGTCGCCCGCATTTGCGGCCGACAAGGGCGCTGCACATGCCAGGACCGCGGCGAAAGCGGTGGCAAGGATGGTACGTCTGGACACGCCGGCCATTGTCATTCCTCCCGTTTTTTGTAACCATTTCCTTGATTGGTTAAGACTATGGGACGGATTGGTCAAGGAGAAACTGCACCGTATCGAACGGGTGTGCCCAGAAAACTCGGGAGTTGACGGTTTGAGCTAATCGTTTTAACACCGGCAAGGGAAATCATATGCGGATTGGTTAAATTGATGGACGATCCCGGTAATGGCGGCCACGCCGCCCTGGTTCAGCTGCAGGCCTATCTTGCCCAGATGGATCATGCCGGTGAGACGCGGCTGCCTGCCGAGCGGGAACTGTCGGAGAGCCTCGGCGTATCGCGCGGCGATCTGCGCAAGGCGCTGGCGGTGCTCGAGAAGGACGGCCGCATCTGGCGTCACGTCGGCAGGGGCACCTTCGTCGGCAGCGGGCCGGTCGAGGAGACGATCGGCATTTCGGAAATCGCCGGGCGCACCAATCCGGCCGACGTGATGCGCGCGCGCCTCATCCTTGAGCCCGAAATTGCGCGCGAAGCGGCGCTGCACGCCACGCTTTCGGATATCGCCGCGATGCGGCAATCGCTGGTGCAGACGCGGGAGGCCGTCACGTGGCGGCAATATGAGAATGTCGACAATCTGCTCCACCGGCAGATTGCGCAGGCGAGCCGCAACAATGTGCTGCTCGGCCTGTTCGACGTGCTGAACGCCGTGCGCCGCACCGTGGTCTGGGGACGTCTCCGTTCAGAAGGCGCCCGCCCTCCGGCAGACCATCACAGCTTCGCCGACCATGAACGGATCGTCGAGGCGATCGCCGAGCGTGACCTCGGCGGCGCGGCGGCAGCGATGCGCCTGCATCTCCAGCAGGTCGAGCGGCGCCTGATCCCTGTCCGCGAAGCCGCCGAATAGCTCAGATGACCCGCTACAGCGACCTTCTTGGATGCGCGGCGCTGTTCGGGTTAAGCCCTACGCGCCGTAGCCGATGATGCCCTTGATCTCGAGGAAATCGTGGATCGCCCAATCGGCATATTCGCGGCCGTTGCCGGATTGCTTGTAGCCGCCGAACGGCGCGAAGGTGTCCCACTCCGGATAGTTGATCGAGACCTGCCCGGCGCGCAGCCGGCCGGCGACTTTTCGCGCGTGGTCGATATCCCCTGATTGCACGTAGGCGGCGAGGCCATAGACGGTGTCGTTGGCGATTTTCACCGCGTCATCGTCGTCATCATAGGAGATGACCGAAAGCACCGGCCCAAAAATTTCTTCCCGCTCGATGGTCATGCCCGGCGTGACGTGGCCGAAGACGGTCGGCCGCACGTAATAACCGCGATTAAGATGCTCCGGCCGGCCGGGACCGCCGGCGACCAGCGTTGCACCCTCGGCGATGCCGGCCTCGATCAGCCGCTGGATCTTGTCGAATTGGATATTGGAGACCACCGGCCCGAGCCTGGTGTCTTCCGAGCGCGGATCGCCGACCTTGTGCGCCTCGGCCGCCTTCTTGGCGATCAGCAGCGCCTCATCGTGGCGGGCGGCCGGCACCAGCATGCGCGTCGGCGCATCGCAGGACTGGCCGCTGTTGCCAAAACAGGCGTTGACGCCCTTGCGCACGGCCTTCTCGAAGTCGGCATCGGCAAGCACGATGTTGGGCGATTTGCCGCCGAGTTCCTGCGCCACGCGCTTGACCGTCTCGGCCGCCGTCTTGGCGACGATGATGCCGGCCCGGGTCGAGCCGGTGAAGGAAACCATGTCGACATCGGGATGTCCGGCCATGACCTGTCCGACATCCGGACCGGTGCCGTTGACCATGTTGTAGACCCCCTTCGGCGTGCCGGCGGCTTCCATCACTTCCGAAAAGACGATGCCGCTGATCGGCGCGATCTCGGAAGGCTTCAGCACGACCGTGCAGCCCGCGGCGATCGCCGGCGCCACCTTGCAGACGATCTGGTTGAGCGGCCAGTTCCATGGCGTGATCAGCGCGCAAACGCCGATCGGCTCCTTGACCACCATGGTGGTGCCGCGCTTCTCGCTGAATTCGTAATCCTCCAGCGCATGAATAGTGGCTTCCATATGTGCCCTGCCCGCCCAGGCCTGCGCCTGGCGCGCCCAGGTGATCGGCGCGCCCATCTCCTGGCTGACAGCCTGGGCGATATTCTCGTAGCGCTCGTTGTAGATTTCTAGGATGCGCTTCAGCAGCGTCAGGCGCTCGGCCTTGCTGGTCTGCGAAAAGGCCGGAAAGGCCGCCTTCGCCGCTGCCACGGCGCGGTCCACATCGGCCTTCGAGCCGACGGAGATTTTGGTGTAGGCCTCTTCGGTGGACGGATCGATCACATCCAGCGTCGCCGGCACCACGGGCGCGACCCATTTTCCGTCGATGAAGAAGTTCAGGTGATTGCTCATGGGTAGTGCCTCCGGTTTTGTGGAAGGATAGGGTTAGATGGGCAGCATAGGGCAGTTAGCGCCGCGGCGCAGGCTGATATGCGCCACGTCGCCGACGCTGAATTGAAAACCTTCCGCCCGGCGTGGCGCATCGATCACCACTGGTATCCCCTGCCCCAATTCGGCGTGCAGGCGCAAGGTGCGGCCGTGAAAGACGATGCTGCTCACCCGCACCGGCGCGGTGCCGGTCGCTGCTTCGGTCGCCGCCAAAAGATCCTCCGGACGCACTCCGATGGTTCGCACCGCGCCTTCTCCCGGCACTTCGCCGGTTTCCGACGTGGCTTCGAGCGGCAGGGCGCCGGCGGCGAAACGCAACCGATCGCCGTCACGGCCGACAAAGCGCGACTGCAGCAGGTTCATCGTGCCGATGAAACTGGCGACGAATTTGGTGGCGGGCCGATCGTAGAGCGTGGCCGGCGGCGCAATCTGCTCGATGCGGCCCTTGTTCATGACGACGATACGGTCGGAGATCGACAGCGCCTCGGTCTGGTCGTGGGTGACCATGACGAAAGTGGTGCCGAGCCGCGACTGCAGCCGCTTCAATTCGACCTGCATCTGTTCGCGCAGATGCGCATCGAGCGCCGACAGCGGCTCGTCGAGCAGCAGCACACGCGGTTCGCAGACAATCGCACGGGCAAGCGCGACGCGCTGACGCTGGCCGCCAGACAATTCGGACACGCGGGCGCCGAGCTTCTCGGCAAGGCCAACCATGTCGAGCGCTTCGCCGACGCGCTTTGCCTGTTCTGCCCCGGAAAGCTTGCGCAGCGACAGGCCGAAGCCGACGTTTTCGGCGACGTCCATGTGCGGAAACAGCGCATAGTCCTGGAACACGGTGTTGACGGGACGGTCGAACGGCCGCAGCGAAGTAATGTCACGGCTGTCGAGCAGCACCCGTCCGCTCGACGGGCTTTCGAATCCTGCGATCACCCGCAGGCTAGTGGTCTTGCCGCAGCCAGATGGGCCGAGCAAGGTCAGGAACTCGCCGCGGGCAATGTTGAGATCGACGGCGTCGAGTCCGACAATGCCGCCGGGGAAAATCTTCGACACCGCCTCCAGCCGGACGAGAGGATCAGGCGCCATCGCGAACCTCGGACGGCTTGGTCGTGTTGACCCAGAGGATCTGGCAGCGCTCGGCGCCCGGATTGCGGAAGGCATGCAGCAAGGTGCTCTTGAAGGCGAAGCTGTCGCCGGTCTTCAGCCCGTAGGTGGTTGAATCGATCACGAGTTCGACCTCGCCCGACAGGACGAAACCGAATTCGTGGCCGGGATGGGCGTAGGCTTCGACGGTGCCGCCACCGGCTTCTACCGTCACCAGCATGCCGGTGAGCGTAGCGGCCGGCGGCGACAGCAGCGCCTTGGCGATGCCTTCCGACTTCACCGGGATCTGGCGCCGACTGTTGGCGCGCACGCAATAGAGATCGCTGACGACATCGTTGCCGTCAGCAATCAGCGCCGACGGCTCGATGTCGAGAGCGGCGGCGAGCGGCCAGATCACCTTGACGCGAAGCGAGGACAAGCCGCGCTCGATCTGGCTGAGCGCACCGATCGAAACGCCGGCCTTGGCGGCAAGCTCGGCCAGCGAAAGACTGCGTTCCAGCCTGAGCGCCCGCACGCGCCGGCCGACCCGCACATCGGCGTCGTCTTTCGGCTTTTCAGCCGCTTGGTCCAGTATATCCATGCATACTTCCTCGTTCGCCAGCATTTTCCCTTCTCCCCCTGTGGGAGAAGGTGGCCGAGCCCACGGGTCTTGCCTCCGGCAAGCCCGAGGACAGGCTCCGCTCGGACGGATGAGGGGTGTTCCAGCTTGGCAAACCCCGCATTCTGTCCAGCACCCCTCTACCGTCTCGACGCTACGCGCCGATCCACCTTCTCCCACAAGGGAGAAGGAAGAGCGAACTCAGCCGCCTGCCTTGACCTTCTCGAACATCTTGGCGAGTTCGTCATTCTGTTTCATCGGCCCGGTGAAGACCGTAGTCTTCAGCATCACTTCCGGATCGGACGGCAGTTGCAGCTTTTCCAGTTCCTCCTTCGGCACCGCGGCGAAGGCCGAGCTGTTTGAGCTGCCGTAACCATAGGTCTGAATCAGGTATTTTCCCGAATCCGTCTCCAGCCGGCTGTTGATGAAATCATAGGCGAGGTCGACATTCTTGGCGTCCTTGAGCATGACGAAGCCGCACGACCAGGTCAGCATGCCTTCCCTAGGCTTCATGAACTCGACCGGCACGCCCTGCTTCTTCAGCGAGGTGGCCGACGCGTTCCAGGTCATGGCGGCGACCAACTGGCCACTCGCCAGCGCCTGTTCGACCGAGGTCATGTCGGTGGTGTAGTTGGAGAGCAGCGGGCGCTGCTCGCGCAGTTTTTCAGCCACCTTTTCCATCTGTTCCGGCGTCATGTCGAACGGATTGACACCGGCGAGAAGCGCCGCCACCACCGGCGTGTCGTGGACGGCATCGATCGTCGCCATGCGCCCGGCATATTGCTTGTCCCACAAAAGGTTCCAGCTCGGCTCCGGGTTCTTCACCAGATCGGTGCGGTAAAGGATCGAGGTGTTGCCCCAGTCCCACGGCACCATCCAGACTTTGCCGTCGCCGGCCTGCAGGTCGGGCAGGTTCTTGAAAACCGGAAAGATCGAATCCCAGTTCTTGATGCGCTTGGTGTCGATTGGCTGCAGCAGGCCTTCCCTGTTCCAGCGCGCCACCTTGTCGTAGCAGGGATGCGCGACGTCAGGACGGAAACCGGCCTTGACCTTGGTGAAGGCGTCATCGTCGTCGCCGAACATCGAGGCCTCGACGCCATCGGGGTGTGCGGCGAGGAAGCTCTTGTTGAAGTCGGGAAGTTCGTAGCCCGACCAGGTGAAATATTGCAGCTTGTCGGCCGCAAGCGCGACGGTCGACGAAAGCGCCAGCGCGAAGGCTGCCAATCCGGCTTGGACTGTCTTGCGATTTATCGATTTCAGGTCGAATGCCATTGCAGTTCTCCTCTTTCGGTTTCTTCTGGTTTGGGCAGGTTGGCGGGCACTGGCCGCTGAGCGGCGGCGAGCCCGCGATGGCGCAGGATTTCGGCAATTGCCGCGATGACGAAGGACACGGCCAGGATGGCCGTGCCCAGTGCCATGACGGTCGGCAGCGATTTCGGGAAACGCAGCTGGCTCCAGATATAAAGCGGCAAGGTCGGTTCGGTGCCGGCGAGGAAGAAGGCGACGATGAACTCGTCGAAGGAGATCAGGAAGGCCAGCATGAACGCTGATACAATGGCGGGCAGGCTGAGCGGCAGCATGACCCGCCTGAATGTCGTCCAGTCGGAGGCGCCGAGATCGAGTGCCGCCTCGTGGATGGTTTTGGGTATAGCGGCGAAGCGGCTTTTCATGATCACCACCGTCGTCGGCAGCGCCACCAATATGTGGCCGAGCACGATGGCGGTGCGTGACGGACCGAAGCCAATGAGGTTGACCAGGATCAGCAGCGAGATGCCGACGATGACGCCGGGGATCAGTATCGGCAGCCGCGCGATAGCGCTGATCGTGAAGGCAAGCGGCGAACGGCCAAAAAGATCCATGTAGGACACGGTGATGCCGCAGAGCGTGGCACCGGTGGCGGCAATTGCACCGATGACGAGGCTGTTGGCAAGCGCGCCGGACAGCGCCGAATTGCCGGACAGCATCGTGTACCATTCAAACGTGAAGCCTTGCAGCGGAAACGCCGCCTGGATCGAATCGTTGAAGGAAAACAGCGGGATCAGCGAGATCGGCAAATAGAGGAATACCAGATAGACAAGCACGTAGGCGCCGAGCCAGCGGCCACCTTGCGTTGCGTCTATGCGCGCGGCGCTCATGTGCGGCTGCCAAACCTGCGGTCGGCGGAACGCACGACCAGCACCACGGCAAGGATGACCAGCATGACGGCAACGGCGAGTGCTGCGCCGAACGGCCAGTCATTTGCCTTGCCGAACTGGGCCTGGATCAGCGAGCCGATCATGGTGCTGGCAGGGCCGCCGACCAGCGCCGGGGTGACATAATCGCCGACCGTCGGCACGAAGACGACGAGAGCCGCCGCCAGCACCCCCGGCATCGAATTCGGCAGCACGACGCGGCGAAAGCTGGTGAACGGTCTGGCGCCGAGATCGGAAGCAGCTTCGAGCAGCGATTTCGGGATCGTGTCCAGCGCCACATAGATAGGCAGGATGGCGAACGGCGCATAGGCGTGAGCCAGCGTGACGACGACGGCGGCCGGCGTGTTGAGAAACGCCAGTGTCGGTTCGGACCAGATGCCGCTTTCGATGAGCGCCGAGTTCAGCACGCCATTGTAGGCAAGCACGATCTTCCAGGCGAAAACGCGCAAGAGATAGCTGGTCCAGAACGGCAGCGTCACCAGAAACAGCAGCAGCCCGCGCCGCCGTCCGGCATGGAAGGCAAGGTAGTAGGCGACGGGATAGGCGGTGACGACCGTCGCCAGCGTCACCAGGCCGGCAATGGCCAGCGAGCGCAGCGTTACCGTCCAGTAGAGCGGGTCGGATGCCACGGTGATGAAATTCGCAAAAGTGAAACCGGCGCCCAGCAGCGAACCGTCATTGCCGCGAAGGGCGAGGAAAACCACGAGGCCGAGGGCAAACAGGATCAGGAAGAAGGTGACCAGCCCGCCCGGCAGCAGCATGGCCAACCGGAAACCCGTCGAGGATCGGGACTCCGGCAGCGGCTGCCTTGCAACGATGGTCGACATCGGGGTTGCCCATCGAAATTTGAAATCACTCAAGAATTTTTCATAATCATGAAACTGTCAAGCTGATTCCTGCATCGGCATAAAATCAGCGCTCGAATGCATCCAGCATACGATACCAGGCGATCGTCGCGGCCACGCCGACCTGCCGAAAGACGTGGAATGGGATCGGCCGGATCTGCGAAACCGGGAACGGCAATTGCCTGGCGTCGCCGCTCGCCAGATAGCCAGCAATGCGCTCGCCAAGCGCGGTCATCAGGCCGACGCCACGGCCCTGGCAGCCGACCACTGCCATCAGGCCCTGCTCGGGCTCGTGGATATGCGGGAGGTGATCCGACGTCATCGCCACCCGGCCAAACCAGCGCTTTTCGATGGCGACTCCGGATAGCGCCGGATAGAGCCGGAGCAGCGCGCGCTCGAGATGCGCCCAATCACTTTCGCTGGTCGGCAGCGCCATTCGGCCGCGCCCGCCGAGCACCAGCCGCCCGTCGGCACTCTTGCGGTAATAAACGAGGATGCGACGTGAGTCCGATACTGCTTGCCCTTCCGGTAAAATCCCGGCCGCCAGATGGGACGGCAGCGGTGCTGTCGCGATCTGGAAGGAGTGCAGCGGAACGATCGTTTCGGCGAGACCAGGGAGCAGGTCGCCGGTATAGGCGTTCGTCGCCAGAATGACCGCTTTGGCCTGCAATTCGGCGCCGCCCTCCGTCGAGATGCGCCAATTGCCGGCGTTGTTGTCGAGGCGTATCACCTTCTGGTGTTCGGCGATCTTCACGCCCGCGGCCGAGGCGATCCGTGCCAGTTCCGACGTATAGGCAAGCGGATCAATCACGCCGGCGCGGCGGTCGAGCCAGCCACCGAGATAGCGCTGCGCGCCAGTCAACGCGGCGATCTCGGTCTGGCTCAGAAGCCGGACATCGGCGCCAAGGTTCCGCCACTGCCGGTCCCTGTTCGCCGCCGCCTTCAGCGCCGTCTCGGTGTGCGCTGCCTGAATCCAGCCATTGCGGACGAACGGCACCGCCAGTTTCTCGTCGCGGATCAATTCGAAGACGGCGTCCGCCGTCGAGGCGGCAAAATTGACGAGGATCTCGCCGCGTTCGGAGCCAAAATGCTCCAGCAGCCATTCCGGATCATATTTCAGGCCGGGGATGACCTGACCGCCATTCAGGCCCGATGCGCCTTGGCCGATTTCGCCGGCTTCCAGCACCTGCACGGCAAGGCCGAACCGGGCTGCATGCAAGGCTGTCGACAGACCGAGAATCCCGCCACCCACAATGACGACATCGGCACGCTGGCCGCCGGGAAAAAGCGACCGGAACGCAGGGGCCGCCGGCGGCTTCTGCCAGATCGGATCGGAAAACGGTAGGGGCAAGAGTCACCTGAATGTACTTCGTCAAATGAAAATCCTAGTGACGATTTCATGATTTTGAAAGAGCCTTTGAAGAGGACGGCGTCCGCCGATGCGAAATGCAGCGCAGGGCTCGATCGCGAGGAACGGGATAGACCTTTGGCGGGAATTTGTTGAAAGTGCCGCCGCCGCGGCCAGGCTTTTGTTGAACCATTGGTCCGCAGCGACGACGCAGAACAAGATAGCAGAGGACCGCAAGCCATGACGAACGCCACCCTCCTGCCCGACGAGGGCCTCTTCATCGGCCGCGCCCGGACGAGCGAAGCATCGCATCCGCTGGTGGTCACGGTACGCGGCGGCACGGTCTTCGACATCACCTCCAGCATGGCACCAACCGTGCGCGACGTCTGCGAGATGCCGGACCCAGCAGGCTACGTCCACGCCGCCGAGGGCGAACCGATCGGATCGCTCGATGCAATCGCCGCCAACAGTTTCCAGGCCGCGCGCGATCCGCAAAAGCCGTACCTGCTCTCTCCGGTCGACCTGCAGGCGGTCAAGGCATCGGGCGTCACCTTCGTCGTCAGCCTGCTCGAACGGGTCATCGAGGAGCAGGCGCGCGGCTCCGCGGAAAAAGCCGACGCCATTCGCGCCGACATTGCCGGGCTGATCGGCCACGATCTGTCGAAGCTCAAGCCAGGCTCGCCGGAGGCGATGGAGATCAAGACCAAGCTGATCCAGCGCGGCGCCTGGTCGCAATATCTGGAAGTGGGCATCGGCCCCGATGCCGAAATCTTCACCAAATGCCAGCCGATGGCGTCGGTCGGCTTCGGCGCCGATGTCGGCCTGCATCCGGTCTCCACCTGGAACAATCCCGAGCCGGAGATCGCCATGATCGCCGCCGGCAGCGGCAAGATCGTCGGCGCCACGCTCGGCAACGACGTCAATCTGCGCGACGTCGAAGGGCGCTCGGCGCTGTTGCTCGGCAAGGCCAAGGACAACAACGCTTCGGCCGCGCTCGGCCCGTTCATCCGGCTGTTCGACGATACCTTTTCCATTGGTGACGTGAAGCAGGCCACCGTGCGGCTGAAGGTCGAGGGCGAGGATGGTTTCTCGCTGGAGGGCGCCAGTTCGATGGCCGAGATCAGCCGCTCGCCCGAAGAACTGGTCGCCGCCGCCATGGGCCCGCATCACCAGTACCCCGACGGGCTGGCGCTCTATCTCGGCACCATGTTCGTGCCGTCGAAGGACCGCGGCGAAAAGGGCAAGGGCTTCACGCACAAGGTCGGCGACATCGTCACCATCTCATCGGAGAAATTCGGCGCCCTGATCAACCGGGTACGGCTGTCTCCCGACTGTCCCCACTGGACCTACGGCGCCAGCCATCTGATGCGCGACCTTGCCAGGGCCGACCTCATTTAGCTTCCGTCCCGCCTGCGCCTCGTCTTCGGCGCCGAGGCCGCTTGCCGCAAAAGATATCAGCCAAACTGATGCGATCTGATGGGATGGCTGATGGCGCATTGTCGTGCGCCAACTACCACTGGCAAATGGAGGCTTGCCATTGATCGAAAAAGCGGATGCTCTGATGCATCCAGATCGCCGCTGGCAAGAATACGGTCAGGCTTGCCGTGATCGTCGCCGGAGCTGGAGGACGTTTCAAAATGGGAGGAAATCAAATGCTGACGAGGCTACGACTATTTGTATTCGGCTTGATCGTGGCGCTGGCGATTCCGGCGGCGGCACAGGCCAAGACCTTCTACTGGATTTCGCATGGCGGCCCGGCCGACCCGGTCTGGACCTACTTCCTCGCCGGCGCCAAGCAATGGGCGACGGACACCGGCAACACCGTCAACACCTCGTTCCACAATGGCGACGTGTCGTCCCAGCAGGAGGCTGTTCGCGCCGCCATCGCGGCAAAGGCCGACGGCATCACCACCACCAGCCCCGACCCGGGCAGCCTTATCGAGCTCGTCAAGGAGGCACGAGCGGCAAACATCCCGATCATCAACTTCAACACGCCCGATCCGAAGGCGGACTTCAACGCCTATGTCGGCGGCGACAACGTCACCTTCGGCAAGAACTGGGCTCAGTATCTGGTCGACAAGGGCCTGGTGAAGAAGGGCGATTTTGTCTGGATGCCGGTTGAAATCCCCGGCGCCACCTATGGCGTCCAGGAAGAAGAGGGCATCAAGAGCGTCTTCGAGCCGCTCGGCATCACCTATGAAATCACCGAAGCCACGCTCGACCAGGCCGAAGCAATCAACCGCATGGTCGACTATCTCACCGCCAACAGGGCCAAGGTCAAGGCGATCATCGGTCTTGGCGACCTGGTGACCGGCTCGATCAAGCGGGTGTTCGACCAGGCCGGCATCAAGCCGGGCGAAATCCCGGTCGTCGGCTGGGGCAACTCGCTCGACACCACCCAGGAGGTGCTGACCGGCTACGTCAATGCCGCGCAGTGGCAGGATCCGCAGGCGACCAGCTATGTGGCGCTTTCGATCGCCAACATGGCCGCCAGCGGCATTCCGCCCGGCTTCGACGTGATCACCGGCGCGCTCTACGAAAAGGACACCGCGCAGGTCTACGACGACATCCTGTCCGGCAAATAAAACCGCGATCGGGATGGTCGCGGCACGCCTGCCACGATCATCCCCATCATCCCGCTGAGCCTCGAACCGCCTCATGCGGTATCGGGCTTGGCCAGTTCCAACCATGTCGCGGGTCCAACGTGGAAAACAGTTCCATCATCCAACGCTCGATCGCCAGGCCGGAATTCGGGCCCTTCGTGCTGCTTGTGGTCGAGCTCGCGGTGTTCTGGGGGTTCAACCACGATTTCCTGTCGCCGCAGAACATCAGCAACATACTCGCCTTCACGGTCGAGCTCGGCCTGATCGCGCTGGCGATGACGCTGTTGATGACTTCAGGCGAATTCGACCTCTCCGTCGGATCGCTGTTCGGTTTCTCGCCCGTCTTGATGTGGACGCTCTTCAACAGCGGCCTCACCTCGCTGGAGGCCGGCTTCGTGTTGGCCTTGCTGGTTGCCGCCTTCATCGGGCTGGTCAATGGCTGGTTCGTGACGCAACTCAAGATTCCATCCTTCCTGGTGACGCTCGGCATGCTGCTGGTGGTGCGCGGCACCGCTCTGTTCGTCACCAGCGGATTTCCGCAACGCACCTGGAGCGCCGAAGGCAGCTGGCTCGCCGAGGCGCTGGTCGGCGATTTCTTCATCGGGCCGTTCCGCATCTACATGTCGCTGTTCTGGTTCATCGCAGCCGCGATCGCACTTGGCTACGTGCTGACGCAGAGCCGGACCGGCAACTGGATCCAGGCGGCCGGCGGCAACCCCAATGCGGCAAGGGCGCGCGGCGTCAATGTCAGCGGCGTCAAGATCGGCCTGTTCATCCTGTCGTCGATCATGGCTTCGCTTGCCGGCGTCATCAGCTCGCTGCGCACTTCGGCGGCCAACCCGAACAGCGGCACCGGCTACGAGCTCGAAGTCATCGCCATGGTGGTGATCGGCGGCACGGCGCTGACCGGCGGACGCGGCACCATCATCGGTACTGTGCTCGGCATCCTGATCCTGCGCGTGATGCGCAACGGCATCGTGCTGATCGGCGTGCCCGGGCTTGCCTACAACATCTTCATCGGCGCGATCATCCTCGGCATGATGGCGCTCCATTCATGGCTGGAACGCCGGCATCAGGCGGGGACTTGAACCATGACTGAGCCGCTTGTCCGCATGGAAAACATCCGCAAGTCCTACGGGCGCGTGCAAGCGCTGGTGGACGCCAATTTCCATGTCAACGAAAAGGAGATCGTCGGTCTGCTCGGCGACAATGGCGCCGGCAAGTCGACGCTGATCAAGGTGCTGTCGGGTGCGGTCCCGCTGACCAGCGGCGACATCTTCATCCGCGGCAAGAAGGTGGACTTGCGCAGCACCAGCGACGCCATCGCGCACGGCATCGAGACGATCTACCAGGACTCCGCACTGGTCACGCAATTGTCGATCGCGCGCAACCTGTTCCTCGGGCGCGAGCCGATCAAGCCGCCGCGTTTCCTCAACCGTATGGACCAGGAGGCGATGAACGTGGTCGCCCGGAACCTGCTCAAGCAGGTCGGCATCTCGAAGGACATCCCGCCGACCACACCAATCGGCTCACTCTCAGGCGGGGAGCGGCAGGCGGTGGCGATCGCGCGCGCCATGCATTTCGACAGCGACCTCATCATCCTCGACGAGCCGACCAACAATCTCGGCGTCGCCGAGACGCAAGGTGTGCTGAGCTTCGTGCGCAGCGCCCGCGATTCGGGCCATTCCTGCATCTTCATCGCCCACAACATCCACCACGTCTTCCAGGTGGTCGACCGCATCGTCGTCATGCGCCGCGGCAAGGTGGTTGCCGACGATATCGATCCGAAGAACACCAACGTCGCGGAAGTCGAACGGATCATCACCGGCATGTCCGACAAGGAGATCCGTGACGCCATCGTGCAGGGGAAGCAACCACAAGGCTGAGTGGCCAGTTGGAAGCCGGGTTGGCCGTATCTCTGGTACAGGATCACATCGGCTCCTATGACTGCGACTATGAAAGCCACCGTTGCGGACATCGCCAGAAGCTGCGGGCTGTCGACCGCGACGGTCGACCGGGTGCTGAACAACCGGCCGGGCGCCAGCGCCGCCAACCGGCAGCGGGTGATGGAGGCGGCCAAGCAGCTTGGCTATTTGCCGGTCGTGGATCAGGTCACGCTGCCCTCGCGGCCTGCGCATCTCGAGTTCTTCCTGCCGATCGGCTCGAACGCCTTCATGATGGATCTGGCAAATCATATCGAGGACTATGCCGCACGCTTGCCGCTCGTCGCCTCCTGCCGGATCCACAAACTCGCCGGCATCTCGCCGAGCGCGTTGCAGGCGGCCGTCGAAAATCTCTCGCTTAGGGCGAACGGCGTCGGTGTCATTGCGATCGATCACCCGAGAACGCGCAACATCCTGCGCGAGATCGTCGAAGCCGGCATCCGCCTCGTCACGCTGGTGTCGGACGTTCCGGGCGCGCCGCGATCGGCCTATGTCGGCATCGACAACCGTGTCGCCGGGCGCACCGCAGCCCTTTTGATGGGACGTTTCCTAGGCGGTCGCACGGGCCATCTGGCGATGATCGTCGGCTCGCGCTCCTATCGCGGGCATGAAGAACGCGAAATGGGCTTTCGCTCGGTGCTCGGCGAGGAGTTCCGCAATTTGACCGTGACCAGCGCCGTCGAGATCAACGACGAGCCTGATATCAGCTACACGGCGACGATGAAGGCGCTGCACAACGAGCCGGAACTGCTCGGCATCTATTGCGTCGGCGCCGGACGCTCTGGCGTGGCGAAAGCGCTGCTGGAAGCCAAGCCGCAAAGGAAGCCGGTGTTCATCTGTCACGACCTAACAAGGGCGACACGCGGCTATCTCGTCGACGATCTGCTCGATGTCGTCATCGACCAGAATGCACGGCTGATCGCCGAGCAATCAGTCATTCGCCTGCTCGGCTCGATCGCTTCCTCGGCGCCTTATCTGACGCGGAAATTCATCGAGCCGCGCCTGATCTTCAAGGAGAACGTTCCGGTCCAGTGATGCCACGCAAGCGCCACGGTTGGTCGCGGCGATGGTTAATATTCGATTGATACCGCGAATCTGCACATCTGCTATGCATCCTTTGCTATTGCCGAATCATTGGGCAATTGATAGTTTCGCAGGTGTCGGCCATCTACTCCTCCCAGATGCGATGCCGACGCTGAGTGCGGCGCACCTCCTCCCGTGTCGTATTCGAAATCGAGCCCGCTGCCACCTCCTCCCGGCAGCGGGCTTTTTTTGTTCTTGGGTGTCGGGCAAGGCGGCGGCAATCGCCAATGGCTGGTTCGGGCAGCGCCGCAGCCCCATTGGAATCCCGCCACACTTGTCACTCTCACCAATTCGCCATCGGGCCTAGCCTGCTCACAACCAGCAGCGACCGCCGCGCGCAAGAGCGCGGAGACAGACCGGCAACGGAGACGTGAGATGACAGCACATGCCAAGGCAAAAGAGCACTCGCGGCGCGGCTTGCAATGAACACGCCAGCGATCGTTTCGCGGCTTGCGAGACTATCTGGCCCTGAACGAGGTGATCAGGCCTTCCGCCATGCGGACAAACTGCGCGCTGGGGCCTTCGGCTCCGACGCTTTGCAGGCTGACACGGGCGCCTTCAAGCAGCAGCGACAATGTATCGGCGAGAAGCTCTGCCTGTCCGATGCCGGCATCCCGACACAGGCCGACGAGACGGTCGCGCTGAGCCTGCTTGAGTTCCTTGATGACCCGACGGGCCGGATGGTCGGTCTCGCTCAACTCGATGGCGGCGTTGGCCATGTCGCAACCGCGGCCGTCCATCATCAGGCAATCGGCTGCCATCCGAACCCAGGCATGCAGTTGCGCAAGCTTGTCGCCCGGATGCTCCGCCTCGAACTTTTGCCACATCGCGTTGGCGCTGCATGCGGTCGCCCGCAGGCACTCGATGACCAGATCGTCCTTGGACTCGAAATGACGGTAGAGCGTCATCTTGTTGGTACCGGCGGCCTCAGTGATCGCGTCGACGCCGACGCCCTTGATGCCATGCTTGTGGAACATATCCCGTGCCGTCTCCAGGATGCGATCTCGAGGGCGGATGCGTTCCGCAGTGCCGTCTTCCATCAAAACCTCCTTGGTTTCCGGGATTTCCGAAAAATCCCTCGGCACACCTCTTGACTAGGGTGTTACCGGTCTGTAACTTCTAGATGTTACTTACTGGTAACACCCCCATTGCCTCGTGTCAATCTCGCAGGCGCCTGTGAACAGCCTCCGCCAAATCGGCCCAGGCATGAAACTGCGCCCCAGGCGACTTGGCCGCGAACAGGAAGACCACCCGATCTGCGGCGTACGCCCAGATCGCCAAGCCAGGAGCCGCTACGATGTCGCAGCGCAAAGATTTGACGATCGACGAAGTTGTGAAGGATCCGATGATCCGGATGCTGATGCAGGCCGACCGTGTCGACCCGCGCTCTTTCGAGACGATGCTGCGTAGCCTTGCGGATGCGCAAGGCAGCAGCCGCAAGGCGCCGCCTCGTTTCCTGGAAGATTCCGGGCAAAGCCGCAGCCGGCGGCTGTCAAGGCTGGCCAAGGCCTTTGGCCAGGCAAGAGCATCGGGCGAGGCGTGCGTGTCATGGTAAATTTCTTCATCCACCGTCCGATCTTCGCATCGTCGATCGCCATCATTATGGTGCTCGCCGGGACGATCTGCTATTTCCTGCTGCCTGTCTCGCAGTTTCCCGATATCACGCCGCCTCAGGTCGTGGTCAGCGCCAACTATCCGGGCGCCAGTGCGCAAGTCGTGGCCGACACCGTCACGACGCCGCTCGAACAGCAGATCAACGGCGTTCAAGGCATGACCTACATGTCGTCGTCGAGCTCCAATGACGGCTCGTCGACGATCACCGTCACCTTCGAGGTCGGCTATCCCCTGAGCACCGCCGCCGTCGATGTCCAGAACCGCGTGTCACAGGCGGCGTCCTCGCTGCCGGCCATTGTCAACCAGGGCGGCGTGACGATCAAGAAGCAGAACCCGAACTTCGTCCTGATCGTCAATCTCACCTCGCCCGACGGCTCCGTCGATCCGGTCGCGCTCAGCAACCTCGCCTACCTGCAAGTGGTCGACCCGCTGAAGCGCCTGCCCGGCGTCGGCGACGTGCAGATCTTCGGCGAGCGGCGCTATTCGATGCGCGTATGGCTCGATCCCGACAAGCTCGCCAATCTCGGCATCACCGCCGTCGATGTCCAAAACGCCATTGCCGAGCAGAATGTCCAGGTCGCGGCCGGCAAGATCGGGCAATCGCCGGCGCCGGCCGGCACCGCTTTCGAAATGCAGGTCAACGCGGTTGGCCGACTGAGCGATCCCAAGGAATTCGGCGATATCATCGTGCGCGCCGATGCCGCGAACGGTTCGCTGGTGCGGTTGAGCGACGTCGCGCGCATCGAACTCGGCGCCCTGCAATATTCGTCGTCGGCGTTCTTCGGCGAGGACCCGACCGTGGTGCTGGCGGTCTACCAGATGCCGGGCTCGAACGCCCTCGATCTGCAGCAGCGCGTCAAGGACAAGATGCAGGAACTGTCGGCCCGCTTCCCGAAGGGCGTCAGCTACGCCATGCATTACGATACGACACGTTTCGTTTCGGCGTCGATGCACGACGTGGTGGTCACGCTCGGCGAGGCGCTGGTCCTGGTTGTCGCGGTGGTGTTCATCTTCCTGCAGAGCTGGCGCACCACGATCATCCCGACGATCGCGATTCCCGTGTCGCTGGTGGCCACGCTCGTCGTCATGTACATGTTCGGCTTCTCGCTGAACATGCTCAGCCTGCTAGGCATGGTGCTGGCGATCGGCCTCGTCGTCGATGACGCGATCGTCGTCGTCGAGAATGTCGAACGCCAGCTGGAGGCCGGCCTAAAACCGCTGGCTGCGACGCGCGCGGCGATGGCCGAGGTCACCGGCCCGATCATCGCCACAACCGCCGTGCTGATGGCCGTGTTCGTGCCGGTCGCCTTCATACCCGGCGTTTCTGGCCGGCTCTACAATCAATTTGCCCTGACGGTGGCGATCTCCTTCGGCATCTCCGCCTTCGTCTCGCTGACGCTCACCCCGGCGCTGAGCGCCGCTTTCCTGCGCCACCGCCCGGCAACGCAATTCGTGCTGTTCCGCTGGTTCAACACGGGCTTCGATCGGCTGTCGCATGCCTATGCCAATGGTGTGCGCTTCCTCATCCGCCTGCGCTGGATCATGCTCGGCATATTCGCGGCTGGGCTTGTCGCGACCTATTTCGTCTGGCAGCGCCTGCCCTCGACCTTCCTTCCGGTCGAGGACCAGGGCTATTTCTTCGTGGTCATCCAATTGCCGGATGGGGCGTCGCTGGAACGCACCGACGCGGTGGCGCGGAAGGCGCGCGAGATCCTGCAGAACACGCCTGGTGTCGATATCGTCGGCTCGATCAGCGGCTTGAACTTCCTCACCAGTGCCGCCCAGTCGAACTCGGCGGTGGAATTCGCCATCCTGAAGCCATGGGACGAACGCGGCCCTGACCAGAGCGCCTCGAAGCTCGTCGCCGACGTGCGCTCGAAGCTCATGGAACTTCCTGAAGCCTTCGCGCTGAGTTTCGACCCGCCTTCGATCCCGGGCATCGGCACGACCGGCGGCTTCGAATTCCAGGTGCAGGACCTGACCGGTCGCGGCAGCGCTGCGCTCAACGATGCGACGCAAGCCGTGCTGGCCGAAGCGCGCAAACAGCCCGAGCTCAACCCGCAGCAATTGTTCTCGTCGTTCTCGACCTCGACGCCGCAGTTCAACTACGACCTCGATCGCAACAAGGCGAAGCTGCTCGGCCTCAGCCTGCCCGACGTGTTCAACACACTGCAGATCTATCTCGGCTCGCTCTATGTGAACGACTTCAACCTGTTCGGCCGCACCTTCCGGGTGACGATCCAGGCCGACAAGGATGCGCGTGCGGGTGCGGCCGACATTTCGCGGCTCTATGTGCGCAATGCCTCCGGCGGCATGGTGCCGTTGAGCACGCTCGGCAAGCTGGTGCCTATCGTCGGCCCGGAAACCGTCCCGCATTACAACAACAATGCGTCGGCCCTGATCAATGGCGGTGCCGCACCCGGCTTCTCCTCGGGCCAGGCGGTCGCTGCGATGGAACGTGCCGCCGCCACGGCGCTGCCGAAGGATTTCGGCTACGAATGGACGGGCATCACCTATCAGGAGCTCAAGGCCGGATCGATCGCCTCGATCGTCTTCGGTCTCGCCATGGTCTTCGTCTTCCTGATCCTTGCCGCCCAATATGAGAGCTGGGCCATGCCCTTCATGGTCCTGCTCGCGGTGCCGCTTGCCCTGTTCGGCGCCTTTGTCGCCTTGCTTATGCGCGGCATGCAGATCGACGTCTATTCGCAGATCGGTTTCGTCATGCTGATCGGGCTGGCGGCAAAGAACGCCATTCTGATCGTGGAGTTTGCCCGGCGCCGGCGCGAGGAAGGTCTCAGCATCGTCGACGCCGCAATGGAAGCGGCGCGCCTGCGGCTGCGGCCCATCCTGATGACCGCCTTCGCGTTCATCCTCGGTGTGCTGCCGCTGATGTTCTCGACAGGTGCCGGTGCAGCCAGCCGCCAGTCGATCGGCACCACCGTCTTTGGCGGCATGGTCGCAGCGACGATCCTGTCGCTGGTGTTCGTGCCGGTCTTCTACGCGGTGATCGAGCAGCTGCGCGAGCGCGGCAGCAAGAGCGAGCCTGTCGCCGAACCGACTGAACCAACTGCCGAACCCGCTTTCGAGCGATTGGCCGAAGCGGCCGAATAGAATTGGAGAATGATCATGCGTAAATGGAAAATTGCGTTGGGAGCGGCTGTTGCCGTGGGGGCGGTCTCGATGGCCAGCGTCCACTTGCTCGACATGGGTAATTTCGGCCTCAACGCCGGCACGGCAGGGGCGGCAACGCCTGAGCCCGCGGCTTTTGTCATGCCGGTGCCAGTGGTGAGCGTCGTCAAGAAGACGATCCCGATCTATCTCGACTATGCCGCTCGCACCGAGCCGATCCGCAGCATCACGCTGCAGGCGCGCGTGCCAGGGTATCTGCAGGAGCAGGTCGCGCCCGACGGTGGCGATGTCAAGAAGGGCGACCTTCTCTACAAGATCGCTCCAGAGGATTTCCAGGCTGCCCTTGAACAGGCGAAGGCTCAGGTCCAGCGCGACGAAGCAACGCTCGACTATGCACGATCCAACCTTGGTCGCGGCACCGAACTGGCCAAGAGCGGATACATCGCCAAGGATGCGTTCGACCAGCGCACCAGCAGCTTGCGCGAGGCCCAGGCATCGCTCGCCGTCAACCAGGCGGCTGTGCGGACCGCCGAGCTCAATCTGAGCTATTCGGAAATCAAGGCGCCGTTCGCCGGGCGCGTCGGCCGCAACCAGGCCTCGGTCGGAACGCTGGTCAGCGTCGCCGGCACAGTGCTCAACACGCTGGTGCAGCTCGACCCGATCTATGTCACCTTCAATCCGAGCGAAACGGATCTGGCGCAGATCGAGGAAGCCCGCGCGACGGGACCCGTCGATGTCGACGTCCTGCTTCCCGGCGATACGGAACCGCGCCACAAAGGTCAGCTCACCTTCATCGACAACACGGTCGATCGCTCGACCGGCACCATCACCGCACGCGCGACGATCGGCAATGCCAAGTTCACGCTGCTGCCGGGCCAATATGTTCGTGTCAGGCTGCATATCAAGCAGCAGCCAGATGCACTGATGGTGCCGCAGACGGCATTGGGATCGAGCCAGCTCGGCAAGTATCTCTACGTCGTCGGCAAGGACAATACTGTCGACCAGCGAATTGTTTCGCTGGGGCCGACCAACGGCGACCTGGTGGCGATCTCGAGCGGCGTAGAGGAAGGCGACCAGGTGATAACAGGCAATCTGCAGAAGATCGGCCCGGGAATGCCTGTCTCGCCGCTGCCACAGAAACCTGCCACCTGATACCCCCATCAGGCCTGGTCCAGCGGCGCCCCCGGCTATGCCGAGGGCGCCGTTTTGCTGAGCAGTTCGACAAGGCCGGCGACATCGGCACAGCTTCGAAGAATTGCTTGCCTATGCGCGCGGCCTCGAACAGTGTGTTTCCAGAGGCGTCAAGGCCGATTGCGCCGGCCTGACGCGCAACCGGCCTGACGGCAGTTGAGCCCAGCGGACGATGCAGCTTGGCGGCTTCGTCAGGGCGTCACAGCGACGGACAGAAAAATTGCGGATCAAAACCATCAAGGCCTACCATGTCGTGCAGCCCTTTGTGGACGGGCCCTACCGCATGTCCAAGGGGCGTGTCGCCGCCGCGTTCGACGCGGTGATCGTCGCCATCACCTCCGACAGCGGGCTGACCGGCTGGGGCGAGATGGCGCCGCTCGGCAATTTCTACTCGCCGGCATTCGCGGCCGGCACTCGCGCCGGCGTCATCGAAATTGCGCCGCACCTGCTCGGCCGCGATCCTCGCGCCCTGGCCAGTATCGGCAGGCTGATGGACACGGTGTTCAAGGGCCATCCCTACATCAAGTCGGCGCTCGACATGGCCTGCTCGGATCTCGCGGCACGCGCCGCCGACATACCGCTGGTGACGCTGCTCGGCGGGCGCGAGAGCGAGACGGCGGAACTCTACAAGGTCGTCACCCATGGCACCGTCGACGCGATGGCCGCACTGGCCAAGCGCATCGTCAAGGACGGGTTTCACCGGCTGCAGGTCAAGGTCGGCGGCAACGTCCATGACGACATCGAGCGCGTCACCGCGGTCGCCGCTTCAGTGCCGAGGGGCACCGTCATCTTCTGCGACGCCAATGCCGGCTGGACGCCCTACCAGGCGCGCCAGTTCGCTGACGCGACGCGCGCCATCGACTACACGTTCGAGCAGCCCTGCACCACGATCGACGAATGCATGTCGGTGCGCCGCTCGCTCGACAAGCCGATGGTGCTCGATGAATCCGTCACCTCGCTGGACGACATGCTCGACATCCACCGCAAGGGGGCGGCTGACGGGCTGACGCTGAAAATCTCGCGGCTCGGCGGCGTGACCAGGACGCGGCAGATCCGCGACCTTGCCGTCGACCTGGGCTTCATGATCACCGTGGAGGACACCGGCGGCGCCGAGATCGACACATCAGCCATGGCGCATCTGTCGCTGTCGACGCCGGAGGAGCGCCGGCTGCACGCCATTGCCTTCCACGAATGGGTGACGGTGCGCACCGCATCGAACAAGCCGCCGGTTTCGGGAAGCCGCATGGGCATTCCGGACGGGCCGGGCCTCGGCATCGACGTTGTTCCCGATCTGCTTGGCGCGCCCTTCTTCGAGGTCGGCAGCTGATAGACTAGCATGCGCCAGCATTCCGGCCGTGGCGCTCTCTGTCGCGCGACTTCGTCGCTGGCGATAGGCGCAGCGGCAGCTGAGCGGCCATGAATCAGCTTTTTTCGCCGCACTCGCTTGCTTGCGAGAAGGGATGTCACGGTCGCCGCCGCCTGCATCCCAAGAGATCACCGCCTTCTGCGCCCATAGCTGACCGCGCTGCCAAGCCGCAAGCCAGGGCTTGCACAAATTAAATCACAGAATGTTTGCGGGGACGGCTGCCGAATTGCCGGTTGAAATATTTTTCATTTGGAAATAGGAATGTTCAAAATGATGACTTCGACGCTGCGGCGCGTCAGGAACTGGAGGAAGCAACATGGCCCATCCGCAATTTGCAGCGGAACTTTTGCAGCGCGCTGAACAGCAGGGACCGATCACCATCGGGCTTGCCGGCGCCGGGCAGATGGGCACCGACATCGTCGTCCAGGTCGCGCTGATGCCGGGCATGCGGATCGGCGCCATTTCCGAGGTCAGGCCGCAGGCGGCGATCGACGCGGCGCTGCTCGCCGGCCACGACCGCTCGGATATCGTGCAGGCCGGCAATGCGGCAGCAATCGACCGCGCCATCGAGGCCGGCAAGATCGCGGTGACCGAAGACCTGCATGCGTTGGCTGCGGCCGGCCGCATCGACGTCATCATCGATGCGACAGGAAATCCCAACATCGGCACGCTGTTCGCGCTTGAAGTGATGAAGAACGGCAAGCATATCGTCATGCTCAACGTCGAGGCCGACATCACCATCGGCCGCTTCCTCAAGGAGGAGGCGCGCAAGGCCGGCGTCGTCTATACCGGTGCGGCCGGCGACGAGCCGGCCTGCACGCTGGAGATCATCGGCTTTGCCAGGAGCCTCGGCTTCAACATCATCGCCGCCGGCAAGGGCAAGAACAATCCGCTGAAGATCGATGCCATGCCGGCCGACTATGAGAAGGAGGCGGCCGAGCGCAACATGAATGCGCGCATGCTGGTCGAGTTCGTCGACGGCTCGAAGACGGCGATCGAGATGGTGGCGATCGCCAACGCCACCGGCCTGGTGCCCGACGTGCCGGGCATGCACGGCCCGACCGCGACGCTGGAGGAACTCGCCGGCGTGCTTTGCCCGCGCGAGGATGGCGGCGTGCTGCACCGCAAGGGCGTGGTCGACTATTCGATCGGCAAGGGCGTGGCGCCCGGCGTGTTCTGCATCATCGAGACCAGGCATCCGCGCGTGCTGGAGCGCATGATCGACCTCAAGGTCGGCAAGGGCCCGTATTTCACGATCTTCCGCCCCTATCATTTGACCAGCCTGGAAGTGCCGCTGTCGGCGGCGCGCGCCGTGGTCTACAAGCGCGCCGACATGGAGCCGCTCGACCATCCGGTCGCCGAGGCGG
Organism: Mesorhizobium sp. WSM4817; assembly: GCF_055811135.1. NCBI lineage: Bacteria > Pseudomonadati > Pseudomonadota > Alphaproteobacteria > Hyphomicrobiales > Phyllobacteriaceae > Mesorhizobium > Mesorhizobium sp. WSM4817. Next base: position 198,829 of record NZ_JBVVQQ010000003.1, read on the forward strand.
TGGCGGTTGCCAAGAGCGAGCTTGCCCCTGGCCAGTCGCTCGGCATGATCGGCGAGAACGACTATCGCGGCTTCGCCATGACCTGGGAGGACGCGCGCGCCCGCGGCGCCCTGCCGCTCGGCCTCGCCGAACGCGCCAAGGTGGTCAAGCCGGTCAAGACAGGCGATTTCCTCACCTATGAAAATTGTGTACCCGACGATTCGATGGTGATAACCCAGATCCGCCGTCGTCTCGACCAGTCGGACGGACGGTTCGTTACGAACGCCGCCTGATCCGCTGGATTCCCGCCTGATGGACGATGTCGTAATCGGGATCGACGCCTCGACCACGGCCGTGAAAGCGATTGCCTTCACGCGCGACGGCAAGGAGCTGTTCCAGGCGCGCGAAGCCTATCCGCTCTCAAATCCCAGGCCCGGCCATTTCGAGCAGGATGCCGAACATTGGTGGACCGCGCTGCTCGGCGCCTTGAAGCAAGTCACCGAGGCGGTTGGCGCGGCCCGGGTGGCGGCGATCGCCATCGCCCACCAGCGCGAGACCTTCACGTTGATCGACCACGCCGGCAAGCCGCTTATTCCGGCGATCCTGTGGCTGGACGAGCGGGCGCGCCCGCAAGTTGCTAGGCTTTCGGCGGAGCTCGGCCGCGAGACGATTCGCGACTGGAGCGGCAAGCCGCCGGACCCGACGCCCGCGCTCTATGCGATCGCCTGGCTTGCCGAACACCAGCCGCAAGCGCTTGATGACGCAGCCGCACTCGTCGATGTGCACGGCTTCTTCGTCCACCGGCTGACCGGACGTCTGGTCACCAGCACGGCAAGTGCGGATCCACTCGGGCTGCTCGACGTCAAGAATGGCACTTGGCACCCTCAGCTCGTCGAGGCCGCGGGGCTGCGCCCGGACCAGTTGCCGCGACTGGTCGCGCCCGGCACGATCTGCGGCGGGCTTGGTGAAAGCGTGGCCCGGCTGATCGGGTTGAAGGCCGGCACGCCTGTTGTCGCCGGCGCCGGCGATGGCCAGGCGATGGGCCTTGGCATGGGCGTCCATGGCGAAAATAAAAACTACCTTTCGCTCGGCTCGGGCATCGTCAGCGGCTGTTACTCCCATGGGATCACGACGTCGGACGCGTTTCGAACGCTGGTCTCGCCGACCGGCTCGGGCTTCATGCTGGAGACCGTGCTGCGCTCGGGCATGCAACTGGTCGACTGGATCGTTCGCACCACCGGCTCGCCGTCGGCTGGAGCGCTGGAGAAAGCAGCGGTCGACGTTGCCGCCGGCAGCGAGGGCCTGCTCGTCATGCCGTATTGGGCCGGTGTCATGAGCCCCTATTGGGACGGCGCGGCGCGCGGCGCCATTGTCGGCCTGTCGCTCGACCATGAGCCGAAGCACCTTTTTCGAGCGGTTCTGGAAGGCATCGCCTTCGAGCAGGCGATCGCCAGCGAGGCAATGGAAACTCAAGCGGCGGAAACTCGGGCGGCGGAAACCCAGGCGGCGGAAACTCAGCCCGGCGGCAAACCGGCGGCGATGATCGCCGCCGGCGGCGGCACCAACTGCGCCCTGCTGATGCGGATCATGGCAAGCGTGCTCGAGCGGCCGCTCTCCGTCTCGCCGGTCAACGAAGCCGCAGCGCTCGGCGCCGCCATGCTGGCGGCTTCCGCTATCGGATGGTTTGCCTCGCCCGAAACGGCGGCTGAGGCGATGACCGCGCCGCCGACCAGGCATGTCGACCCCGTCGACGGGCTGGTCTCCGGTTACCGTGCGCGCAAGGCAATCTACCGCGACCTCTATCAGGCGACGCGCGAGACCCATGTGCGGCTTGGTGAGGTCGGGCAAGTTTAGCGGTTGAGCAGGCCCTTGGCCGCATCCTCGTCGGTGATCAGAACCGATATCCTGGTGTTGGCGAGCGCCGCCCGCATGATGGCGATTTTTTCCTGCCCTCCCGAGACCAGGATGATGGCCGGGATGTCCGACAGGTCCTGCAGCGGATAGGCGCAGACCCGCCGGTTGACCTCATGGTCGACGAGCCGGCCGTCGGCGTCGATGAAATGGCATAAAATATCGCCAACTGCCCCGGCCGCCTGAAGCTCTTCGAGTTCGCTAGGCTTGATGAAGCCGTAATTGGCGATCGGGCTGTCATTGGAAAACGATCCGACGCTGAGCACGGCGATGTTTGCCCGGCGTGCACGGAAGACGACGTCCTGAACGCTGCGCTGGCTCATGAAGGCTTCGCGCTGCTCCGGCCTGTCGGCATAGACCGGCACCGGCAGCAGAAAGCACTCGGCGCCGATCTTTTCGGCGAATTCCCAGGCGCTTTCGGTTGGGTTGAGCGGCTGGGCATGGGTGAGGCCGCCCAGCATGGAAACCACCGTCGTCCTGGCGATCGGCCGCCGCGGCAATTCATTGATGGCGAATTTCAGCGTGCGCCCCCAGCCCAATGCGATGACATCGCCGGCATTCACATTGTCGGCCAGATAGGCGCCCGCGGCATGGCCGATCATCAGCGGCGCGTTGCTTCGGTCGGCGGCCGACGGCACCACAACGGCCTGGCTGAGCCCAAAACGCTGTTTTAGAGCCTCTTCCAGCACCAGGCATTCGACGACGCTGTCACGGATGCGGAACTGGACGACGCCCTCCTCACGCGCGGCGGACAGGATGCGATGCACCTTGATGCGGCCGATGCCGAGGATCTCCGAAATCCTCTCCTGCGTCAGACCCTCGACATAATAGTGCCACGCGGCACGGGCCTTCAGTTCGGCATCCGGGAAGCGCGAGGCCTTGTCATTGTCTGTCATCGCCATCTTTTTGCCCTCCCGCGGTCGTCCGAATCCTTAAATGCCATTCAAGTGGCGTTATCCGACCAAGCGACGCGAAATTATTCTGCGTGCCCGGGATTCGAGATTCAGGACATCGACAGGATACCTCTACAACGTGAGTGAAAGCCAAAATGGTCAACATTTACTTCGTCTTGGCCGTCCTGCCCTGCTCAAGCAGCCGACATGAATCCGCAGGATGAGACCGGACCTGAAAACGCGGCATTTCATGCCCTTTCGTACGGCAAACCGGCTGGCGGCGCAAACCGGCGTGGAATGATGCGGCGGGCCTTGACAATTTTCCGACGAACAGTTTAGCTGAACAAAATTGCATATCAAAGATAAATTGTTCACAGGGAGGTGCCTGGTGAACAAGAATGAGCCGACGACGCATCGCCGGAGCGCTGATGGAGGAGACAAAATGGCTGTGAGCAACGGTGCAAGCGAGTTGAAGGCTGGCCCAAATGCACAGGCCGCGGCGGGCGCGAAGCTTTCGGCGCTGTTCGCCGGAACCATGGGACCGCTAATCGGGCTGGTGCTGCTGTGCCTTGCGCTGTCGCTGACCACCGACACGTTTCTGACTGTCCGCAACATCCTCAACGTGCTCGACCAGGTCACGGTGCTCGGCATCATGGCGATCGGCATGACGCTGGTCATCCTGATCGGTGGCATCGACCTGTCCGTCGGTTCCGTGCTGGCGCTCGCCGCCATGGTGATGGGCTTCGTCGCCCATCCCGACCACCTCAATCTCGGCATGCCTGCCGGCATCGTCACAGCGCTTGTCGTTGCTGGGCTTTGCGGGCTGGTTTCAGGCCTGCTCGTGACCGTCACCAAGCTGCCGCCCTTCATCGCCACGCTGGCCATGATGTCGGTGGCCCGCGGTCTTGCCAACATGATCACCGACGGCTCGCAGATCATCGGCTTCCCCGACTGGTTCACCAGCCTGTCGATCATCCGCCATTTCGGCTTCCTGTCGGTCACCGTCGGCTTGATGATCGTTCTGGCCATCATCTTCGCGATCTTCCTCAACTATCGCGCGACCGGTCGCAGCCTCTACGCGATCGGCGGCAGCGCCGAGGTCGCCAGGCTGTCCGGCATACCGGTCAAGTCGCTGACCAACTGGGTCTATGCGGTCTGCGGCGTTCTGGCCGGGCTCGCCGGCATCGTGCTTGCGGCACGGCTTGATTCCGTCCAGCCGAGTTCCGGCTTCGGCTACGAGCTGGATACGATCGCGGCGGTGGTGATCGGCGGCGCCAGCCTGTCGGGCGGCGTCGGCTCGATCGGCGGCACCGCCATCGGCGTGCTCATCATCGGCGTGCTGCGCAACGGGCTGAACCTGCTCGGCGTGTCGCCCTTCATCCAGCAGGTGGTGATCGGCGTGGTGATCGCGCTGGCGGTGGCCACGGATACATGGCGGCGCAGAGCTCAATGAAGACTGGCGCGCAATGAAGAGTGGGGCGCATTAAAGAATTCACCCGGATGTCCGGGAGAACACGGATCGGTGATCCGAAACTGGGAGTTGTTCGGCCAAGGGGCGCCGTGATGCGCCGGCAGGACAGATTGAACATCAACGGAGGAAACACATGCTGACCAAACGTTCATTGCTGCTTGCTGCCGCAGCCGTCGTTCCGCTGCTCGGACTGTCCGAGATGGCCTCGGCCAAGGAGGCCAAGAAGCTTGGTCTCGCAGTCGCCAATTTGCAGGCCGATTTCTTCAACCAGATCAAGCAGTCCGTCGAGGCCTATGGCAAGGAAAAGGGCATCGAGATCGTCACCGTCGACGCCAAGGGCGATTCGGCGACCCAGGTCAGCCAGGTGCAGGACCTGATCACGCAAAACATCGATGCGCTGATCTACATCCCGGCCGGCGCCACCGCCGCCACCGTGCCGACCAAGACGGCCAAGGCTGCCGGCATCCCGGTCATCAATGTCGACCGCAACGCCGAGGGCGCACCCGGCGACACCTTCATCGCCACCAACAGCGTCGCATCGGCCAAGGCGGTTTGCGACTACATCGCCAAGCAGGCCGGCGGCAAGGGTGAGTTGATCATCATCCATGGCCAGAAAGGCACGACGCCCGAGGTCGACCGGTCGAAGGGCTGCGGCGAAGCGCTGAGCGCCTATCCCGACATCAAGGTGGTCGGCGAGCTATGGAGCGAAGGGTGGCACCAGGACGAGGGCTTCAAGCTGACGCAGGATCTGCTGCAGTCGCATCCAGACGTGTCGATCGTCATCGGCCAGGCCGACGCGCTGGCACTCGGTGCCGCGCAGGCAGTCAAGGTCGCCAATCCCGGCCACAAGGTCTGGGTTGCCGGCTTCGACGGCGACGTGGCGGCGCTCAAGGCTCTGAAGGGCGGCGTTTTCGACGTAACCGCGACGCAGCAGACACAAGGCATGGGCCGGCTTGCCGTCGATGCGGCGATCAAGCTGGTGGCCGGCGAAACCGTTCCCGCAGAACAGCTGCAGGATGCGACGCTGACCACCAAGGACAATGTCGATCAGTTCATCGCCAAACATCCTTAATATCAGGCATCCCTGATCGCAAAAGAGTCCGGTAGTTGATGAGCGGAACGATGTCCTTGGATCCCAGCCATACGCAGACCCCGCATCTGGGGCTCTTCGTCAGCGGCCTCTGCAAGAGCTACGGACCGGTGCAGGTCCTGGGCGATGCTAGCTTTGAGGTGCGGCCGGGCGAGGTCGTGGCGCTGCTTGGAGAAAATGGCGCCGGCAAGTCCACCGTTTCGAACATCATCGCCGGGTCGACCAAACCGGATGCCGGCAGCATCACATGGCGGGGGAAGCCGTATTCCCCCGCCTCTCCCGCCGCGGCCATCGACGCCGGCGTCGGCATGATCCACCAGGAACTGAAGCTGCTGCCGGACCTGTCGGTCGCCGAGAACGTCTATGTCGGGCGCCTGCTGATGCGCGGCGGCCGCATCGACCGCGCGGCCATGAATGCGCGGGCATCGGCCCAACTGAAGCGGCTCGGCCTCGAGGTCTCGCCGGAACGCAAGGTGGGCACGCTGCGCATCGCCGCCCAGCAGCAGGTCGAGATCGCCAAGGCGCTGACGCTCAATGCCGAGCTTCTGATCTTCGACGAACCGACAGCGGCACTTGGCAGCGAGGAAACGGAGCTGTTGTTCAAGCAGATCCGCAAGCTCAAGGCGGAAGGCATGTCCTTCATCTATATCAGCCACCGGCTGGACGAGGTCGCTGCGATCGCCGACCGCGTCGTGGTAATGCGCGACGGGCGCATTGTCGCCCGCCACGAGCGCGCCGACGTTCCGGTGCGCGCGATAGTCGAGCAGATGGTCGGCCGCAGCGTCGAGCGGATGTTCCCGCCGCTGTCGGAGCCGGGCAGCGAGGCGTTGCTCGAGGTCGACAACCTGTCCTCGCCGGAACGCAGTTTTCAGAATGTCAGCTTCTCGGTAAAGGCCGGCGAAATCCTTGGCATCGCCGGGCTGATCGGCGCCGGCCGCACCGAACTGGTGCGGGCAATCGCCGGCGCTGATCCGATTTCATCGGGGTCGGTGCGCGTTGCCGGCAAACCGGTGCACCTCACTGGCCCGGCGGCCGCGATCAAGGCCGGCGTCGTGCTGGTGCCGGAAGACCGCAAGGCGCAAGGCGTGGTGCTCGACCAGACCATCGGCGAGAATCTGGCGATCGGCAATTTCGACCATGTCGCGCCGAATGGCTGGGTGTTTCCCAAGGCGGTGCAGAAATTCGCCGAGGCCGGCATCGGCCGGCTCGGCGTCAAGGGCCGGCCTAACCAGGCGATCAGCAAGCTTTCCGGCGGCAATCAGCAGAAGGTGATCATCGCCAAATGGATTTCACGGCCGCCCAAGGTGTTCATCCTGGACGAGCCGACACGCGGCATCGATGTCGGCGCCCGCGCCGCGATCTACGATGTCATCGCCGAACTCGCCCGCTCCGGCATGGCGGTGGTGGTGGTGAGCTCCGACCTCGAGGAAGTGCTCGGCCTGTCACATCGCGTGCTGGTGCTGAGCCGTGGCCGCCAGCGAGGCATTCTCGACCGCAGCGAAGCAAGCAACGTCGCCGTCATGGAGCTCGCCACAAGCTGAGGGCGGCATAAAGGATCGGAATAGAGCGCAGCAGGTGATATCCTCCCAGGCACCGGACCGCGCGGGGCGCCAGTCAGGACTGGCGCCCCTTCCTTCCCAGGGCAGCGCGGGCGGCTCAACAGGAAAACATTTCGATGAAACTATTCGATCTTCATGGCGACGTTGCTCTCGTCACCGGCGCCGGCAGCGGCATCGGGCAAGCAATCGCCATCGGCCTGGCCGAGGCCGGCGCCGATATCGCCTGTTTCGGCCATGCCTCGAAGGGCGGGCTGGACGAGACCGCGCACAGGATCTCGGCGCTCGGCCGCAAGGCACTGGTGCTGACCGGCACAGTGACCTCAGAGGCCGATTTGGCAGCGGCGATCGAAGGCGCGGAGAAGGAACTCGGCGCGCTGACCATCGCCGTCAACAATGCCGGCGTCGCCGGGGCCGAGCCGGCCGAGACGCTGTCGCTGGAGAAATGGCAGAAGCTCTACGACGTCAATGTCAGCGGCGTGTTCCTGTCCTGCCAGGCCGAAGCGCGCGTAATGCTGACGCGGCGCAAGGGTTCGATCATCAACGTCGCCTCGATGTCGGGCTCGATCGTCAACCGCGGCCTGACCCAGGCGCACTATAATTCGTCGAAGGCCGCCGTCATCCACATGTCCAGGAGTCTCGCCATGGAATGGGCCGATCGCGGCCTGCGCGTCAACGTCGTCAGCCCCGGCTACACGCTGACGCCGATGAACAAGCGGCCGGAGGTCGCCGACCAGGTCAGGATCTTCGAGCGCGACACGCCGATGGGGCGGATGGCGGCGCCGGAAGAGATGGTCGGCCCGACCGTGTTCCTGGCCAGCCGCGCTTCGAGTTTCGTAACCGGCATCGACCTGATCGTCGATGGCGGCTTCGTCTGCTGGTAGGAGAGAACATGCAGAAGCGGTTCGAGGGAAAGACGGCGGTCATCACCGGCGCCAGCGGCGGCATTGGCGCGGCCATGGCCAGGCGCTTCGCGGCTGAGGGTGCTGCTGTCGTCGTCAGCGCCATCGACGCGCGCGTCGACGAGATCGCCGCCGGCCTTAAGGCGGAAGGCGCCAAGGTCGCATCGCTGCGCATGGACGTGACCAGGAAGGACGAGGTCGCCGCCCTCTACGATCTGGCCGAACAGCAGTTCGGCCGCATCGACATCTCCGTGCAGAATGCCGGCGTCATCACCATCGCCAGGATCGAGGCGATGACCGAGGCCGAATGGGACAAGGTGATGGCGGTCAACACCAAGGGCGTGTTCCTGTGCTGCCAGGAGGCGATCGCCCGCATCCGCAAGCATGGCGACGGCGGCCGGCTGATCAACACCGCTTCCGGCCAGGCGCGCCAGGGCTTCATCTACACGCCGCATTATGCCGCCTCGAAATTCGGCGTCGTCGGCATCACCCAGAGCCTCGCCAAGGAAGTGGCCAAGGAGAAGATCACCGTCAACGCGATCTGCCCCGGCATCATCGATACCGACATGTGGGCCTACAACGACGCCGCATGGGGCAGACTGATGGGCGACTACAAGCCCGGCGAGTTGATGGCAGAATGGGTGAAGAACATCCCGATGGGCCGCGCCGGCAGCGGCGAGGATGTTTCGGGCTTGGTCAGCTTTCTGGCCAGCAGCGACGCCGCCTATATCACCGGTCAAACGATCAATGTCGATGGCGGCCTGATCATGTCGTGAGGATGCTCCGACGGCATTCGAATTGCGCGCTGCAATTGTCTCTTCATCCTTTTCGAAGCCGGCGCCCCCCTCACCTGCCTGCCGGCATCCTCTCCCCGTATAGCGACGGGGAGAGGGGCGCTGTCGTCGCCGGTTTCGCAAATCGCGGGCGCAGCAAGTAGAGCGCCGACGTTGCGGCCAGCCCTTTCTCCCCGTCGCTATACGGGGAGAAATGCCCGGCAGGGCAATGAGGGGCGGCGCCGGCTTCGACAATCTGAAATGAATTCCAAATCTGCAGCGATTGCCCTGATCGAGATGGCATTAGTCATTGCGCGACATGAATGTTGGTATATATAATTTCATCTCATGAAAATGGCTTCGGCGACTGCCGAGAGCCGACAGCATGGGACCTTGATGGCTCGCAAGCTTGAGGGCGCCGCAAGAGCGGCGATCGATCCGCGGATCACTGCTTCGGCAGCACGGCAGCCATGACGCGGTCGCACGACCTCTTCATCGAATTGGGCATCATTCCCGTCTGCGCCGACTTCAGCGCCGACAGCAATTTGCTGCCAATGGACTTGCGCAACGACCAGCTTTTCCAACACAATCAAAAAGACGCAAGAAGGGAACGAACGATAACTTCCACCAGAGCTTGACAGGAGCACAGGCATGTCACTTCGGAGTTTGATTTCGAGATTATCAATGGGAGCCTTAACACTTGCCGCGGCAAGTGCACTGACGCCTTCGGCCCAAGCGGCGGCGCCAGAATCGAACGACCCTATCAAGATCGCGCTGTTCGACTGGACCAGCGTCAATCTGAACGCAAAGATCCTCGGCGGCATTCTTGAAAAGCTGGGATACACGGTCGAGTACCCGACCGCCGATTATCTCTCCAGCCTGACCACCGGCCTTACCAATGGCGATCTCGCTGTCGCCATGGAATTCTGGGACACGACGGCCGGCGAAGCCATGAAGGCCTCGGATGCGACCGGGCAGACCGAACGCCTCGGCCCGCTCGGGCCCAAGGCCAAGGAAGAATGGTGGTATCCCGAATACATGAAAGAAAAATGCCCGGGTCTGCCGAACTGGGAGGCGCTGAAGGACCCGAAATGCGCCGAGGCCTTCTCGACCGCCGAAACGGCGCCGAACGGCCGCTATCTCGGCGGCCCGGTGACATGGGAAGGTTTTGACGACGAGCGTGCCGCGGCGCTGAAGCTGCCCTTCACCGTCATCCATGCCGGCACCGACGCGGCGATGTTCGCCGAGCTGGATTCGGCCTATCAGCGCAAGGCGCCGATCATGCTGTGGGTCTATTCGCCACATTGGGCGCCGGCCAAATACAAGGGCGAGTGGGTCGAATTCCCCGACTATACGCCGGAGTGCTACACCGACCCGAAATGGGGCGTGAACCCCGAGGCAAAGTATGACTGCGGCAAGCCGCATGGCGAGATCTGGAAATATTCCTGGGCCGGCATGAAGGACAAATGGCCGGTCGCCTACAAGGTCGCGAAGAACTACACGATCGACACCGACGAGCTCAACAAGATGAGCGGCCAGATCGATCTTGAAGGCAAGACGCCAGAAGACGTCGCCGCCGCCTGGATCGCCGCCCACGAAGCCGACTGGAAAGCCTGGGCCGAGTGATCGTTCCAACTGGAAACTGCGAGACCCGGTCATTCATGGCCGGGTCTCTATCCCATATTCCAGAAGGACGACTGCATGGCCGATACGACTGAACAGGTGCCGCAAACGGCAGGCACGCCGAAGGATGCCCGCCCGATAAAACTTGCCTGCCGCAACGTCTGGAAGCTGTTCGGCGCGAACGCGGCCAATTTCATCCGCCAGCGCGACGGCAAGGCCAGCATGGCGGAGGTCGCCGCGGCCGGGCTGGTCGGCGCGGTGCGCGCCGTCGACCTCGAAATCCGCCAGGGCGAGATCTTCATCATCATGGGGCTTTCGGGGTCGGGCAAGTCGACGCTAGTGCGCTGCATGTCGCGGCTGGTCGAGCCGACGCATGGCAAGGTCGAGTTCGAGGGCAAGGATCTCCTCAAAATCTCCGATGCCGCGCTGATCGAGCTGCGGCGCCACCGCATGGGCATGGTGTTCCAGAATTTCGCCCTGCTGCCGCATCTGAATGTGCTGGAGAACATCGCCTTTCCACTGGGCATCCAAGGGCAGGACCGGCCGACGCGCGAGAAGCGCGCGCGCGAAGTGATCGAGCTTGTCGGTCTGCGCGGCCGCGAGCATTTCTATCCGCGTGAGCTTTCCGGCGGCCAGCAGCAGCGTGTCGGCATCGCCCGCAGCCTCGCCACCAAGCCGGAAATCTGGTTTCTCGACGAGCCGTTTTCGGCGCTCGATCCGCTGATCCGCCGCGAGATGCAGGACGAGCTGATGCGGCTGCAGACCATGCTGCACAAGACCATCGTCTTCATCACCCATGATTTCGACGAGGCCATCCGGCTGGCCGACCGCATCGCCATCATGAAGGACGGCGAGGTCATCCAGATCGGCACCCCGGAACAGCTGGTGGTCAACCCGGCGACCGACTATGTCGCCGAGTTCACCCGCGACGTCGACCGCGCCAAGGTGATCTCGGCGCGAAGCCTGATGCGCGCCTGCGACGGCGCCGAGCATGGCGGCGTGGTCGCGCCGGATGCGAAGATATCGAGTTTTTCGGCCGATATCGTATCGGCCGGCAAGCCGTTTGCTGTCGTCAACGGCACCGGCAAGCCGATCGGCGAAGTCACGCCGCAAGCGGTGATCGATCTTCTGGCCGGCATCGAGCGTTCCGGGGCCAACGCATGACGGTGACGGCAAGCGCCAGCGAGGCGAGATCGCGGCCGGTTCAGCTCTGGCTGGTGGCCTGGGCCGGCGCGCTTGCCGCCGTGCTTGCCGTGTTCCTGCTGCAGGACAGGCTGCCCTGGGCGGTCAATTATCCGGCGAGCGCAATCGTTCCGGTCGCCGACTGGGTCGGCGCGCTGATGAGCCTGATAAAGTCGAACTTCTCCTGGTTGACGCGCTCGATCACCGCGGCGCTCGGCGTGCCGCTCGATTTTGCGCTCGGTCTGCTCGCCAAGAATTTCAAGATCGGCCATGGCGCCGACATGCTCGTCCTGCCGCGCCTGTCCTGGGTTGGCGTCTGCATCGCCGCATTCCTGGCCGGACGTGCCGCCGGAGGCTGGAAGCTCGGCGCGCTGGTCGGCGGCTGTTTCCTCTACATCGCGCTGTTCGGCCAGTGGACCAGCGCCATGCTGACGCTCGGGCTGATCTCCATCGCCGTGCCGTTCTGCATCGTCACCGGATTGTTCGTCGGCATCTGGGCGTGGCGCAAGCCATGGGCGGAGAGGCTGCTGATCTCCCCTGCCCTCGACCTGATGCAGACCATCCCGACCTTCGCCTATCTGATCCCGATGCTTCTTTTGTTCGGCAACAGTCCGGTTTCGGCGATGATCGCGACGGCCATTTTCGCGACGCCGCCGATGGTGCGCGCGACGATGCTGGGGCTGTCGCGGGTGCCGTCCGAAATCGACGATTTCAGCGAGATGGCCGGCTGCACGGCGCGCCAGAAACTGTGGCGCGTGCTGCTGCCTTCGGCGCGTCCGACATTGATGGTCGGTGTCAACCAGGTCATCATGCTGGCGCTCAACATGGTGATCATCGCTTCGATGATCGGCGCCGGCGGCCTCGGCTACGACGTGCTGTTAGCGCTCAGGGCGCTGAAGGTCGGCGAGGCGATGGAAGCCGGCCTTGCCATCGTGGCGCTGGCCATCGCGCTCGACCGGCTGAGCCAGGCGCTCGCGCGCAATCATGCGAAGGGCCATGTCTATCAGGAGGTCAGCCCGAGCTTCTGGCGGCGCTACCCCAATCTGACGATGGCCGTCGCCATCCTTGCAGCCACGACGCTGCTTGGCCTGTTCGTGCCGGCCTTCGCCGCGGTGCCGAAGGCGATCACCTTCACCACCGCGCCGATGTGGAAGACAGCGGTGAGCTGGATCACGATCAACTTCTTCGACACGATAGAAGCGTTCCGCGTGGCGCTGATCCTCAATGTGCTGAACCCGGTTCGCGCCTTCTGCGAGGGCTTCCCGTGGCTGGGCGCGGTATTCCTGCTCGGCCTTGCCGGCTACCAGCTCGGCGGCCTGCGCCTCGCCGCCCTGGTCGCGGCGCTGACCGTCTTCTGCGCGGTGACCGGCCTCTGGGAAAAGACCATGGCGACGGTCTACCTGTGCGGCATCTCGGCCTTCATCGCCTGCCTGATCGGCATTCCGATCGGGCTGATGGCATCGCGCAGCGACCGTGTCGAGAAGATCGTCACCCCGATCATCGACACGCTGCAGGTGCTGCCGTCGTTCTGCTTCATCATTCCGGTGGTGATGCTATTCAGAGTCGGCGACGTGACGGCGATGATCGCGACCGTCGCCTTCGCCGTGGTGCCGGCCATCCGCTACACCAATCACGGCCTCAGGCAGGTGCCGCCGGCGCTGATCGAGGCGGCAAAGGTGTCGGGCTGCACCAAGCGCCAGACGTTCCTGCGCGTCCAGCTGCCGCTGGCGCTGCCCGAGATCATGCTCGGCGTCAACCAGACGATCCTGATGGCGCTGGCGATGATCATCATCTGCGCCATGGTCGGCACCCGCGATCTCGGCCAGGAGGTGTTCATCGCGCTGTCCAAGGCCGATTCCGGCCGCGGCATCGTCGCCGGACTGGCCATCGCCTTCATCGGCATCGTCGCCGACCGGCTGTTCAACGCCTGGACGGCCAAGGCGCGGGCAAGGCTGGGATAGCCGGAAATAGTGGATCGCGCGTCCCACCTTCGTCTTGCCCAAAATGCATCCCAAGCTGGCTTCATGCTGAAGCGCCCCACCGTGATTCTCGCCTTCCTCCTCATTCTATCCGTCGCTGCCCACGCTGCCGATGGCCTGGAGCAGCGGCTTGGAAAGCTCCTTGACGAGGCCGAACGCCTGACGCCGCTGCGCACGGTTGCCATCGCGCATGAGGGCGCAGTGGTGGCGGAGCGCGGCTATCGCGGCCACTCTCCGGCGCGTCCTGCCAACATAAAATCGGCCTCCAAGTCGATCATCTCGGCGCTCGTCGGCATCGCCATCGACAAGGGCGTGCTGCAAGGCACTGACCAGAAGATCGCTCCGCTTCTTCAGGCCAACCTGCCAGCCGACGCGGATCCGCGTCTCCAGCAGGTTACGATCGGTCATCTGCTTTCCATGCAGGCCGGGCTAGGTCGGACCTCAGGCCCAAACTACGGGCGCTGGGTGGCAAGCGACAACTGGGTGCGGGCAGCGCTCGCCATGCCCTTCGACGATGAACCGGGCGGCACCATGCTCTATTCCACCGGCTCGACGCATCTGCTTTCGGCGATCCTGACGCGGTGGACCGGCCGCTCCACGCTGGAGCTAGCGCGCGAATGGCTGGGGCCGCAGCAGGGCTTTTCCATCGCCGCCTGGGACCGCGACCCACAGGGCATCTATCTCGGCGGCAACCAGATGGCGATGAGCCCGCGCTCGCTGCTCGCCTTTGGCGAGCTCTACCGCAGCGGCGGGAAGAGCCGCAGCGGACGGCAGCTCGTGCCGGCCGATTGGATCAAGCTCTCCTGGCAGCCACGCACCGCCTCGCGTTTCACCAGTGACGGTTATGGCTATGGTTGGTTCATCCGTCAGATCGCGGGCGAAACGGTCTTCTACGGCTGGGGCTATGGCGGGCAGATGGTCTATGTCGTGCCCGGGCGCGCGTTGACCGTGGTCATGACTTCGGACGAAAACGGCCCCGCCGGCCGCAGCGGCCACCGCGACGATCTCCATGCCCTGCTCGGCCGGGTCATTGAAGCGACGAAAGAGGTGCGCGAGGCTCGCAGCGAGTAATGCATGTCGCGCAAGCTGTGTGGCGAGGAAGCCGCTACTCCGCCGCCACCCCTTTCACCTCGAGATAGGATTCCATCGAATCGTCCATCGCCTGCAGCCAGGCCGTGTGGTGCAGCGGCGCCATCGTGCCGGTCATCAGCGAGCGATAGGCATTGTCGCGGAATGTCATGATGTTCTCCACCTTGTGGTGTTCCCACTCCATGAAGGTCTGATTGACCGCCTCGACGTCGAAGCCTGGATAGTCGGTCTGCTCCATCAACTCCCTGGTGTAGTCGCCCTGGAACCAGATCATCTGCTCGGCGTCCTCCAGCGTTTCCTCACGCGCCCGCCATTTCCTGCCGTGTTCCGCCATTGCCTCGGCCGAAGGCAACTTTATGCGGCCCATGATGACGTCGCGCGCGAACCAGGCCTGCGCGTCGAACATGTTGAACGTGTAGAACTGGTCCTGCATGCCGATATAGGACAGCTGCGGGTTCTTCTCCCAGACGACGCCCTCGTATAGCCCGTCCGGCCACATGCGGTTGGCGGTCTTGAGCTTCAGATCCTCGGTCAGGAACGGGAAGGAGTGGAGGTAGCCGGTGCACAGGATGATGGCGTCGACATCGCTGGTGCTGCCGTCCTTGAAATGCGCGGTCTTGCCGACGACCTTCTGCAGCAGCGGCACTTCCTTCCAGTTGTCGGGCCATTTGAAGCCCATCGGCTTCGAGCGGTAGCTGGAGGTGATCGATTTGGCGCCGTATTTGTAGCATTGCGAGCCGATGTCCTCGGCCGAATAGGAGCGGCCGATGATCAGGATGTCCTTATCCCTGAATTCCATGGCGTCGCGGAAATCATGGCTGTGCAGGATGCGGCCGTTGAAGGTCGAAAAACCTTCGAAGTAGGGAACGTTGGGCACGGAGAAGTGCCCCGAGGCGACGACGACGTTGTCGAACTCCTCCGAATAGGTGACGTCGTTGGTGCGGTCATGCGCGGTGACGGTGAACTTTTTCGTCGTGTCGGAGAAGGTCACCATGCGCACCGGACTGTTGAAGCGCACCCATTGGCGCACACCGGATTTTTCGACGCGGCCCTTGATGTAGTCCCACAGCACGGCGCGCGGCGGATAGGAGCCGATCGGCCGTCCGAAATGCTCCTCGAACGTATAGTCGGCGAATTCGAGGCATTCCTTCGGCCCGTTCGACCAGAGATAGCGGTACATCGAGCCATGCACCGGGTCGCCATGCTCGTCGAGGCCGGTGCGCCAGGTGTAATTCCACAGGCCGCCCCAGTCGGACTGCTTTTCGAAGCAGACGATTTCCGGAATGTCCGCACCCTTGTCGGCAGCCGACTTGAAGGCTCGAAGCTGGGCCATGCCGGACGGCCCGGCTCCGATGACGGCAACACGACTTTTCATTGCGGGCCTCCCGGTCTCATTTCTCTAACGAAACAAATTTCACTGACAGGACAGTAATTGCCCCTTCGATGCTGTCAACAGGCCTTCTGCTGAAACCACGTTTCACCAATCGGATTTTCAGCAGAACCGCATGGCGGAAACCCGGAGAGCACGCGTTCGACATAAAGTGGCTTGCCGTCGCAGTTGCGCTCTGTGTCAGCAGCGAATATGTTCACCCTGAGTGAAATTAATCTGCAGGACCGGCTGGCGACATGGCGAAGAAAGCTTCCAGTTTGAGGAATGGCGCCGCCGCCAAGGCCAAGCCACAGCCGAAGGGCGTGGCAACGATCCGGACGCCACTGACCCAGGACCCGCACGCCGTCCGCGACACCCGCGAAAAAGTCCTGGAGGTCGCAATCGGCCGCGAGGTGCGGGCGTTTCGCAAGAAACTCGGCATCACTGTTGCCGATCTTGCCGCTGCCACCGACATTTCGCTTGGCATGCTGTCGAAGATCGAAAACGGCATCACCTCGCCGTCGCTGACCACCTTGCAGGCGCTGTCGCGGGCGCTCGGCGTTCCGGTCACCGCCTTCTTCCGCCGCTTCGAGGAAGAGCGCAGCGCTGTCTTCGTCAAGGCCGGCCAAGGCCTCGATGTCGAGCGGCGGGGTACGCGCGCCGGCCATCAGTACAACCTGCTCGGCCATATCGGGTCGAACACCAGCGGGGTCGTCGTCGAGCCCTATCTGATCACGCTGACCGAGGATTCCGACGTGTTTCCGACCTTCCAGCACGAGGGCATGGAGTTCCTCTACATGCTCGAAGGCGAGGTGGTTTACCGGCACGGCAGCAATCTCTATCCGATGAAACCCGGCGACAGCCTGTTCTTCGACGCCGACGCGCCGCACGGCCCGGAACAGCTGACGCAACTGCCGATGCGCTATCTCTCGATCATCTGCTATCCGCAGAGTAGCGCGGTTTGAGCGGCTTCGGACGCAAGCGAAGTCCCCTCATTGAGCGCCGTGGCCGCGAAGCGGCCGGATGGAATGTTACAGGTCCAGGCTAGAACCGCTCTATCTCTTTGTTTATGCGCAATTCCCTAGGGAAAGCGCTATGCGCTTTCCCGGGAAAGCCGTTTCACGCTTTTCCTGGAATTGCTCTAATGCATGTCGCGCAAAAGTGTGCAGCGGTTTTGCGATATCGACATGCATGAAACAACAACCTAAAGCGCGTCGCATGGGGCCGGTCAAATGCGATGCGCTTTAGGATGACGGCAGGCCGAAGGCCGCAAACAAGCTGGGGCCGAGCGGCGGCACATAGATCGTCAGGGCGGCGATACCGCCCTCGGCGGGCTCGATCACATGCAGCGAATGGGCTCGCCACGCAGGGTCATTCTGGCTGCGGGAATAGACCCCGACTGCCGGCTGGGCATTGGCTCCAATGGCTACGGTGCGGAAGCCCGAAAAATTGCCCCAGATGGTCTCGAGGAAACTGCGGATCGCCGCGCGTCCACGATACCATTCCTGCCAGGGCGGCATGCGATAGGTGGCGTCCTCCCGCAGGAGTTCGATCAGGCTGTCGAGATTGGCGGCCTCCCAGGCTCGCATGTAACGTTCGAGCAGCAGGCCTTCGTCGGGGTTGGGCTTCGATCGATGGATGGGACGTCCTTGGGGATATCGCGCCGCAAGGGTTATGCGGGCCCGCTGCAATGCGCTGTTGATCGAAACCGTCGACCCGCCCAGCAATCCCGCCGTTTCGACAGCCGACCAGCCCAGCACGTCGGAAAGCAGTAGAGCGGCGCGCTGCCTGGGCGGCAGATCCTGGATCGCGGCGACGAAAGCGAGTTGGACGGCTTCGCGGGTCTCGTAGCGCGCTTCCGGACCCGGCTCACCATCAGCGCGGCCCGGTAGCTCTGCGTCCGGGTAAGGCTCCAACCAGGTGACCTCGGCTGCAGGGCCGCCTGTGGCCATCCCGTGGGAAGCCGGCCGTTCGGGCTGCTGGAGAATGCGATTCGCCCTCGACCTGGCCTTGAGCGCGTTGAGGCAAGAGTTGGTCGCGATCGTGTAGAGCCAACCGCGAACCGAACCCCGCCCATCGAACTCCGATCTTGCGCGCCAGGCGCGCAGAAGCGTGTCCTGGACAAGGTCGTCCGCCTCGTGCAGCGAGCCCATCATGCGATAGCAATGGAGCTTGAGCTCCCGGCGATGGGCAGCCGTGAACTGTTCGAAGGCCAGCCGATCGAGGATCGGCTGGCCCGGCTCACGTACCGGCTTGAGAGGTGCCTGCGAGTCTGTCATGCGGATCCGGCAATTTTGAGTTTGCATTACGCGCGTCTCAGGCGGCCGGCGCAAGTCCGCTCGCGCTCACTGCGAAGGAACATCCTTGCGATTGTTGGGTGGCGAGTGCCACCACCGCCCGTCCGACGTCGGCCGGCGTCTGCATGTCGAGGATGCCCGCGATGAACTCCATGGGCCGGACGCCCCTATAGGCCGAAATGCTCTCGATGCCGGCGTCGCCCACGCCGGTCCCTGGCATGATGCGCATAGGCGCAAGCGCCATGAAGCGCAGGTCGAGGCCGCGCCGATCCGATTCCTTCTGGCTATGACCGGCCAGGAACATCTGCATGCGTTTTGCGCCGGCATAGCCGCCGGAATTCGGTGGCCCCCCGGTCAGAGCCGCGCCGCTGGAGATCAGAACAATCCGGGCGCCCGGTTTGAGCGGACGCCGAAGCGCGGCCTTGCAAAACAGAAACGACGCCTTGACGTCCGTTTCCCAGTTTGCGGAGAACGCCTCCCAGTTCTGTTCATGTAGGGGCGCGGAGGGGGCAAGAGCACCTGCGCATATCACCAGGACGTCCGGTTCCAGCGCGGCGAAGACCTGATCGGGAGCGATGTCCACAGTTGCATCGACCGCGAACGTCTTCACGCCCGAAGTCTCCCGGGCAAATTCCGCCAGGGTCTGTTCGCTGCGGGCGACTGCGAGGACCGTCGCTCCCTCGCTGAGGGCGGCTTCTACGATCGAGCGGCCGACACCACGGCTTCCTCCAACGACGACGACATTCTGACCTTGTAACAATCTCATGGACCCACCTTGCTATCCGGGCAGCTGGACCATCCAGGCACGCCCATTGATAAGGACAGCGCAGGCGGTCTGAAATCATCGGTGCGGGGTCAAAAACCTTCTCAGGTGATCGGAAGCGCCGGTGCAAGCCTCCTTAATCCGGCCCGAAGCCGGGCGATGTCGGGCTGCCGTCGTCCAGCTTCGACAGCCATTCGACCAGCGTCGCGCGGTAGCGTGTCAGGCCTTTGTAATTGGCGAGCTCTTCGGGAAGGTCGCGGATGACGCGGTGCAGGCGCCGCGCCCATTTCGGCTGGGTCACCAGCTCGTCCATTTTGATGAGATAACAGCGGATCGGGAAGACGATGCCGTTCGAGCGCGGCAGCCGCCAGAAGCTCTGCAATTCGACACGCAGATGGACCTTGTCGCCGACGTTTTCGGGCGTCACCGTCGCCCGGTCCGGACCCCATTTGTGGTAATTTTCCGGGCTGGTGTCGAGGCGCGGATTGATCGTCATCGTCCAGTTCAGCCGCCGCGCCGGCTTGCCTTGCTGGATATTGGTGAGGAATTTCAGCGCCCGGACGAATATGCCCTTCTCATGCGCCAGCGGCACCGGCGCGTGCCACTCGAAGAAGTTCATGCCGATGTCGAAATCGAGCGACCAATCGGCCTGGGTGGTGACCATGCCGGCATCCATCCACAGATTGCCGTCACGCTGGTCGAGGATGCAGAAATCGCCTTGCGATTGCCGCGTGATGTATTCCATCGGCCCATAGGGCAGTGTCGACACGTCGCCGAAGGTGAAGCTGTCGTCGATGCCGAGCGGCCGATTGATCCAGCGCCATCTGTCGCCGTCGCGCGTCAGCGTGAAATGCTCGGGATAGCCCAGCGCCTGCTGTTCCATCAGAAGTTCGAGCAGGTCCCAGCCGGCCAGCGTCATGTGCGGCAGTGACTGGCAGCGCAGCGGGTCTTCCGCCAGCACCAGCGCGCGGTCCTGCATCTCGGCGACATAGTGCTCGTCGACGTCGATCAGGTTTTCGAACGCGCTGCCCTTCGGTCCGACGACGTGCGGCTCGATGTTGACCGCATACATGTAGCTGTCCTCGTGGAACGGGAACGGGAACCGCCTGATGTGCTCCGGGCTGTTCCTGAAGGTGAAGTCGTTACGGAACGTTTCGTTACGAAAGGTGATGCCCAGGCTCGCCTCCTATCTTTCCAGAACCAGCGACCTGCCCTCGAAGCGCGAGACGCAGGGCATGATCTTCTTGCCGCAACGGTGCTCTTCCTCGCTCAGCCAGTGGTCGTTGTGGATGAAGTTGCCGTCATGCGCGATGACATTGGTCTCGCACTGGCCGCAGACGCCGCCGCGGCAGAGATAGGGCGGATCGACGCCTGCCGCCTCGATCGCCTCGAGCAGGCTCTGCTGCTCGTCGACGCGGATCGTCTTGCCGCTGACCGCCAGCGTCACCTCGAACGGGGCACCGGGCTGCGGAGCGGCAAAATGCTCGAAATGCACGGTTTCCGCCGGCCAGCCCAGCGCAGCGGCGCGATCGCGCACCCAGCCGATCATGCCCGACGGGCCGCAGACGTAGAGATGCGTGCCGAGCGGCTGCGACGACAGCAGCCGGTCGAGCTCGATACGCTCGTCGCGATCGTCGTGATAGAGCCTGACCCGGCGATCGTAGCGCTCCTTGAGCACATCGGCATAGGTGCCGAGCGAAGCCGTGCGGCAGGTGTAATGCAGCTCGAAATTGCCGCCATCCGCCGCCAGCTGCGCGGTCTGCGCCATGAACGGCGTGATGCCGATGCCGCCGGCCAGCATCAAATGCTTCCTGGCGCGCAGGTCGAGCGAGAACAGATTGACCGGATAGCTGATCACCATCTCATGGCCGGGCCTGACAGTGCTGTGCATGAACAGCGAGCCGCCGCGGCCGGCATCGTCGCGGCGCACCGAGATGGTGTACTCGCGCGTGTCGAGCGGCGAGCCCATCAGCGAATAGGGATTGAGCCTGGTCCGCTCGCCGTCGCGCATCTCCACCACAACATGGGCGCCGCCGGAGAATGTCGGCAAAAGCTGCCCGTCGCGCCGGCGGAAATGGAAGCGCGTTACCAGTTCGTTGACCGGGACGACATCGCTCACGACGACGTCAAGCTTGGTGGTGCCGGTGCTCATCGAAAGATCTCCTCCGCCGGAGGAATTTCGCTGCGGTCTTCCGCGTTGATGCAGACGCCCTGGAATGCGGCGAGGCGCCTGGAATAGTGATCGCGTACCAGAAGAAGCAGGCCACAATGCGAGCAGGTCGCCGGCTGCGTCGTCACGTTTTCGGTGATGC
This sequence comes from Mesorhizobium sp. WSM4817, assembly GCF_055811135.1. Classification (NCBI taxonomy): domain Bacteria; kingdom Pseudomonadati; phylum Pseudomonadota; class Alphaproteobacteria; order Hyphomicrobiales; family Phyllobacteriaceae; genus Mesorhizobium; species Mesorhizobium sp. WSM4817. Next base: position 220,018 of record NZ_JBVVQQ010000003.1, read on the forward strand.
CCTTGCAATGAACGCATTGGACGCGGCGCGCCAGCGAGCCGCGATGTTCGGTCTGGATCGAGGTGTGGTCGATGCCGGCTTCGAGCGCCGCCTGCATGGCCTGGCCGATCAGCCCCTCGGTGCCGGCGAGATAGAGGCGCAGGCCCATATGCGCGTTGGCCAGCGTCTGCTTCAGCCGCGGCAGGGCGCTGGCGAAGGACGATCCCTGATAGAGCTGGGCCGGCTTCAGCGCTTCGAGCGCGGCGACATGCTGGCCCTCATTATCGGGGATGAAAATAATATGGGCATCGGCAAAAACACCGTCGGGCGCCTTGGCGGCCAGGTCTGTTATCGCCAGCGCGCCTTCTGCATCGGCCACGAAAAGATGGTGCTTGCCGGGCTGCGGAGACAGGGTTCCGTAGACCGGCCGGCTGATGATGCTTTTCGCTGCCATCCTCTCAGTATGCCTCAGCCTTTCGCCGTGCGCTTGGTCTTCTTCGGATCGTCGAATGGAAGCGGCTCGGCCGTTGCGCTGATGGCGCCACTCTGGTTGCGGATCTCGAGCCTGGTGCCCTGGACGGCACAATCGACATCGAGCCGGGCAATGCCCATCGATTTCTGGACCAGCGGCGAATACATGGCGCAGGTCACCACGCCGACCCTTTTGCCGTCGCGATAGACCGGTGCGCCCTCGTCGGCCGGCTCCTTGCCTTCGAGCAGCACGCCGAAGATCTTGAAGCGTTCTTTGCCCTTGAGGCGGTAGTGCTCCTCGGCCCCGCGAAACCCTGTCTTGCCGGGGCTGACGGTAAAATCGAGGCCGAGTTCCCACAGCGTGTCGCCGGGGCCTTCGTTCTCGAACGGATATTTCTGCGAATTGTCGTAGGGGTAGAACAGGAGGTAGCTCTCGACGCGCAGCATATCGAGCGTGGTGAACCGGCACGGGATGATGCCGGCGCTCTTGCCCTCGTCGAGGATGGTGTCCCAGATCGTGCCGGCATCCTGGCCACGGCAGAAGATCTCGTAGCCGCGTTCGCCGGTGTAGCCGGTGCGTGAGATCATCACCGGAAGACCGAACAGCCGGGTCTGCATGTGATGGAAATAGGCGAGGTTGCGTATGCCAGGCACATGCTTTGCCAGATAGTCGACTGATATCGGTCCCTGCAGCGAAAGGTCGTGCAGATTGTCGTCAAAGCGCAGCGAGACATCGCGGCCCATGGCGGCGCGCTGCAACTCCTCATGGCCGGTGCCCGAACCATGCACGACCATCCAGGCATTCGGGCCGGTGCGGTAGAGGATGCAGTCGTCGGTGAATTTGCCGGCCTCGTTGAGCATGCAGGCATAAGCCGACTTGCCGGGATATATTTTCTCGACGTCGCGCGTCGTGGCGAGGTCGATCAGGTGCGAGGCATGCGGCCCGGTGATGTGGACCTTTTTCAGGCCCGACACATCCATCAGCCCGGCCTTGGTGCGGATGGCGATGTACTCCTCGTCGGCGTCCTTGTCGTAGGTCCAGGCCGTGCCCATCCCGCTCCAGTCTTCGAGCTTCGAACCGAGCGCACGATGGCGATCCGCCAAGGTCGAAAATCTCCAGGATGCGGTCATGGACTTGCTTCTCCTCACAAGATTGCCGGCGTTCGCCGCTCAAGGGCACTGAGGCCATGCGACGGTCCGCGCCATATTGACTCAAAACTCCAAAAGCGCGCAATACTAAGATGCAAAAAGTTTTACTCAGAGGCAAGGAACGCAACTGAACGGAGGGGACATGAAATGGAAGGGAATCTCAACGCTCTAACGACCATTTTCACGGAATTCTATTACTGGGTGACCATCGTCATGATGTTCCTGATCCATGTCGGGTTCTGCATGTACGAGGTCGGCGTGTCGCGTCGGCGCAATCATCTGAAAACGCTCATGAAGAACGCGATGGCGATTCCGCTCGTCACGATCACCTTCTATTTTTTCGGCTGGTGGATCTATTTCGGCTTCCCCAACGGGCCGGGCATTGCCGGCGGACTTGTCACCGCACCATTTGCCGAACCATGGAATCCGCTGATGGGCACCCATCTCTCCGGCGTCAATCCGGGCGAGACGGGGGTCACGCCCACCGACGCGGCGCTGTGGCATCGCCTCAACGGCGTGTTCTGGGGCGCCTTCCTGCTGTTTTCCATCACGACGGCGTCGATCATCTCGGGCTCGATCATAGAGCGCGCGCGCTCTGGCGCGTTCTGGATCGTCGCGGTACTGATTGGCTCGGTCCTGTGGATCCTCGACGCCTCCTGGGGCTGGCATCCGCAAGGCTGGATGGTGAAACTCTGGGGTTATCATGATGCGTATGCATCGGGGGTCGTGCACGCTATCGCCGGCGGAGCGGCGCTCGCTTTTCTCATCGTTCTGGGTCCGCGCATCGGCAAGTTCAGGCCCGACGGCACGCCGCGCGACATCCCGCCCCACAATGTCTGGCTGGTCACGATCGGCCTGTTCCTGATCTTCACCGGTTTCTGGGGCTTTTATGCCGCGTGCAACATTCCGTTGATCAGCCCGGCCACGATTGCCGGCCAGATCACCGGCGAGACCTGGACGGCGACGAATATCTATCTCGCGCCGACCACGCTCTCGGCGGTCACCTTCAACTTCCTGATGTCGCTGTCGGGCGGTATGCTGGCCGGCTACATCGTCTCGAAAGGCGACCCGTTCTGGACGTTCTCGATGGGGCTTTGCGGCATCATCTCGGCGTCTGCCGGCAACGACCTCTATCACCCGATCCAGGCGATGCTGATCGGCGCGATCGTCCCGAGCATCTGCTACAAGCTGCACTATTTCGTCGAGCGCCGCTTCAAGATCGATGATGCGGTCGGCGCCGTTGCGGTGCACGGCTATGGCGGCTTTCTCGGCGTCGTGGTGGCGGGCTTCATGCTGTGGGGACAGCCGTCCTCGCCCTATGAGGGCTTCGCGCACATCAACCCGCTCGGCAATTTCGCAGGTGCGGTGTTGATGTTCGTGCTCGGCTTCGTCCCCACCTTCGTGGTCTGCAAGATCCTCAACAGCATGAACCTCCTGCGCGTGCCGAAAAAGGTCGAACTCGAGGGCGTCGACTTTGCCCTCAACCATGCGTTCGAGGCGTCGGTCCGCGAACTGGGAACCGCCGAGAAGGCCATGATCAAATAGTCAACCGACAAGTAGTCAACCGACAGGGAGAACCGCAATGTCGACCAATGGAATGGAAAGCTGGGCCGTGGACCTCAAGGACGTCGGCGCGATCTACCCGTTTCAGGGTTCTGAAGTGGTGATGGTGATCGTCGGCCTCGTCTTCTGGATCGGGTGGCATGTCCTCCAGACGCGCCAGGAGAACGCTGAGATCGAGGCCGATATGGCGGCGGATCGCAGCGGCGAGGAGACCAGAAAGGCGATCGATCGCCATTAGACCGGAATAAGGCCGTCTGGCGCGTCATTTGCGCCGGACGACTTGTCCAAGATGAAAAAAACTTTCATATGAGTTGAACTCAACCTATGAAGCTGGTAGCACCGAAACAATACCTCACCGCGGGAGCCTGACATGTGCGGAATCGTCGGATTGTTTTTGAAGGACAAGTCGCTCGAGCCTCAACTCGGCTCGATGCTTTCGGAGATGCTGATCTCGCTCAGCGATCGCGGTCCCGACAGTGCCGGCATCGCCATCTATGGCACGCCATCCGGCAACGAGGCCAAGATCACCATGCAGTCGGCAAAGCCGGAGCAGGATTTCAGCAACCTTGACGCCGAACTCGCAAAAGCGATCGGAGCGCCAGTAAGCATCGCAGTGAAATCGACACATGCGGTGGTCAGGACCGCGCCTGCCAAGATCGACGAAGTGCGCGAGGCGATCCAGGCGCTGCGCCCCGACATCCGCATCATGGGCGCCGGCGACGTCGTCGAAATCTACAAGGAAGTCGGCTTGCCCGAAACGGTGGTCGATCGCTTCGACGTGCGCAGCATGACCGGCACGCACGGCATCGGCCATACTCGCATGGCGACGGAATCGGCGGTGACGACGATGGGGGCGCATCCGTTCTCGACCGGCGCCGACCAATGCCTGGTGCATAATGGCTCGCTTTCCAATCACAACAATGTCCGCCGCGAGCTGATCCGCGAAGGCATGAAATTCGAGACCGAGAACGACACCGAAGTCGCGGCCGCCTACCTCTCCTCGCAGATGGCGCATGGCAAGAATCTCGGCGAGGCGCTGGAAGGCACGCTGAGCGACCTCGACGGCTTCTTCACCTTCGTCGTCGGCACCAAGAACGGCTTCGGCGTGGTGCGCGATCCGATCGCCTGCAAGCCTGCCGTCATGGCCGAGACCGACCAATACGTCGCCTTCGGCTCGGAGTATCGTGCGCTGACCAAACTGCCCGGCATCGACAATGCGAGGGTCTGGGAACCCGAGCCTGCAACCGTCTATTTCTGGGAGCATTGAGTTCATGCCGGCAATCAACGTCTCCAAGGCACTCGACCAGAGCCATGCATCAGGGGTGTTCGACCTGGCCGAGATTCCGCTGCGCGAGCTCAACCAGGCGCTTCACGATTTGCCTCCCGGTTCCAACCAGACCGCCTGGGAAGTGCTCAATCCGAAAGGCAGCCATTCGGTGGCGGTCGGCGTCGACCAGCCGGTTACCGTCGATGTCCGCGGCAGCGTCGGCTATTATTGCGGCGGCATGAACGACGGCAGCGCCATCACGGTGCATGGCTCGGCCGGACCCGGCGTCGGCGAAAACATGATGTCGGGCTCGATAACGGTCAAAGGCGACGCCAGCCAATATGCCGGCGCCACCGGCAGGGGCGGGCTGCTGGTCATCGAGGGCAACGCGTCGTCGCGCTGCGGCATCTCGATGAAGGGCATCGACATCGTCGTCCACGGCAATATCGGCCATATGTCGGCCTTCATGGCGCAGTCCGGCAATCTGGTGGTGCTGGGCGATGCCGGCGATGCGCTCGGCGATTCCATCTACGAGGCGCGGCTGTTCGTGCGCGGCAAGGTCGGCAGCCTCGGCGCCGACTGCATCGCCAAGGAGATGCGGCCCGAGCATCTGGCATTGCTGCAGGACCTGCTCGACCGCGCCGGGGTGACCGGCGTCAAGGCGGCGGAGTTCACGCGTTACGGCTCGGCGCGCACCCTCTACAATTTCAACATTGACAACGCCGAGGCGTATTGAGGCTCAATGACCTATCGCAACCCGCCGACGACGCCGCGCAAATCCGCGACCTTCGACGACTACACGCTTTCCGAGATCCGTCGCGCCGCTGCGACCGGCATCTATGATATCCGCGGCGCCGGCGCCAAGCGCAGGCTGCCGCATTTCGACGACCTGCTTGTGCTCGGCGCCTCGATCTCGCGCTATCCGCTTGAAGGCTATCGCGAGCGCTGCGACACCAGTGTCGTGCTGGGCTCGCGCCATGCGAAAAAGCCGATCGAGCTGAAAATCCCGATCACCATTGCCGGCATGAGTTTTGGCTCGCTGTCCGGCCCGGCCAAGGAAGCGCTCGGCCGCGGCGCGACGCTGTCCGGCACCTCGACGACGACCGGCGACGGCGGCATGACCGAGGAAGAGCGCGGCCATTCCAAGACGCTGGTCTACCAGTACCTGCCGTCGCGCTACGGCATGAACCCGCGCGACTTGCGCCGGGCGGATGCGATCGAGATCGTCGTCGGCCAGGGTGCCAAGCCCGGTGGCGGCGGCATGCTGCTTGGCCAGAAGATCTCCGACCGTGTCGCCGAAATGCGCACGCTGCCCAAGGGTATCGACCAGCGCTCAGCCTCACGCCATCCCGACTGGACCGGGCCCGACGATCTCGAAATCAAGATCCTGGAACTGCGTGAAATCACCGACTGGGAAAAGCCGATCTACGTCAAGGTCGGCGGCGCGCGGCCCTATTACGATACAGCCCTTGCGGTGAAATCAGGCGCCGATGTCGTCGTGATCGACGGCATGCAGGGCGGCACCGCCGCAACCCAGGAAGTGTTCATCGAGAATGTCGGCCAGCCGACGCTTGCCTGCATCCGGCCGGCGGTGCAGGCACTGCAGGATCTCGGCATGCATCGCAAGGTGCAGCTGATCATCTCCGGCGGCATCCGCAACGGCGCCGATGTCGCCAAGGCGCTGGCGCTCGGCGTCGACGCGGTGTCGATCGGCACCGCCGCACTTGTCGCGCTCGGCGACAACGATCCGCGCTGGGAGGCGGAGTACAACGAGCTCGGCACCACCGCCGGCGCCTATGACGACTGGCACGAGGGCCGCGATCCGGCCGGCATCACCACGCAGGACCCCGAGCTGATGAAACGGCTCGATCCGATAGCGGCCGGGCGACGGCTGGCCAATTATCTCAAGGTGATGACGCTGGAGGCGCAGACGATCGCCCGCGCCTGCGGCAAGAACAGCCTGCACAATCTCGAGCCCGAGGATCTCGTCGCGCTGACGATCGAAGCCGCCGCCATGGCCGGCGTGCCGCTGGCCGGCACCAACTGGATACCGGGGAAGAACGGCTTCTGATACCAAACTACCAAATACCAATAAGCGAGGAACTATAATGGGGAACGATCTCGCCGCCTTCGCCAAAGGGAACGGCGTCAAATATTTCATGATTTCCTACACCGACCTGTTCGGTGGACAGCGCGCCAAGCTGGTGCCGGCGCAGGCCATCGCCGACATGCAGAAGGACGGCGCCGGCTTTGCCGGCTTTGCCACCTGGCTCGACCTGACGCCGGCGCATCCAGACATGCTGGCCGTGCCGGATCCGGATTCGGTCATCCAGCTGCCGTGGAAGCCGGAAGTCGCCTGGATTGCCGCCAATTGCATGATGGACGAAAAAACGGTCGCCCAGGCGCCGCGCAACACGCTGAAGCGGCTGATTGACGAGGCGGCGGGCGACGGCATGCATGTCAAGACCGGCGTCGAGGCCGAATTCTTCCTGATCTCGCCGGACGGCAACACGATTTCCGACGAATACGACACGGCGTCAAAGCCCTGCTACGACCAGCAGGCGGTGATGCGGCGCTATGATGTCATCGCCGAGATCTGCGACCACATGCTGGCGCTCGGCTGGGGCGCCTACCAGAACGACCATGAGGACGCCAACGGCCAGTTCGAGATGAACTGGGCCTTCGACGATGCGCTGGCGACCGCCGACAAGCATTCCTTCTTCAAGTTCATGGTGAGGTCCGTTGCGGAAAAGCACGGCCTGCGCGCCACCTTCATGCCAAAACCATTCCCGGGCCTGACCGGCAATGGCTGCCACGCCCATATCTCGGTGTGGGACAAGGACGGCAAGACCAATGTCTTTGCCGACAACGCCATGGAGCTCGGCCTGTCGGCGAAGGGCAGGAATTTTCTCGGCGGCATCATGAAGCATGCCTCGGCGCTTGCCGCGATCACCAACCCGACCGTCAATTCCTACAAGCGCATCAATGCGCCGCGCACCATTTCGGGCGCCACCTGGGCGCCGAACTCGGTGACCTGGACCGGCAACAACCGCACCCATATGGTGCGCGTGCCCGGCCCCGGACGCTTCGAGCTGCGCCTGCCCGACGGCGCGGCAAACCCTTATCTGCTGCAGGCGGTCATCATCGCCGCCGGCCTCGACGGCATCCGCTCGAAGGCCGATCCCGGCAAGCGCTACGACATCGACATGTACCAGTTCGGGCATACGGTGGAGGGCGCGCCGAAGCTGCCGCTCAACCTGCTCGATGCATTGCGCGAGTTCGACAACGACAAATCGCTCAAGGCGGCGCTGGGTGAGGAATTCTCGTCGGCTTATCTAAAGCTGAAGCATCAGGAATGGAATTCCTATGCTTCCCACTTCACCCAGTGGGAGCGCGACCACACGCTGGATATCTAGAGCATCGGACCGAAAAGTGTGAAGCGGTTTTCGGACGATTCCGATGCGTCAAGAATGGTCCTGCGCGGCGCGAGCGACCTCGGAATAGAGTCATGAAATACTCGATCTTCTCCCTCGCCCGTGCGGCATTTTCCGGTCACAAGAATTGGCAGCGCACCTGGCGCGACGCCAGCCCGAAGGACCGCTACGACGTGGTGATCATCGGCGGCGGCGGCCACGGCCTGGCGACGGCATGGTTCCTCGCCAGCGAATACGGCATCAGGAATGTCGCCGTGCTCGAAAAGGGCTGGATCGGCTCCGGCAATGCCGGCCGCAACACCACCATCATCCGCTCCAATTACGGGCTGCCCGGCAATACCGGCTTCTACGAGCTGTCGATGAAGCTCTGGGAGCGGATGGAGCAGGACCTCAACTACAACACGATGGTCAGCCAGCGCGGCGTCATCAACCTTTACCATTCCGATGCGCAGCGCGACGCCTATGCGCGGCGCGGCAACACGATGCGCATCAACGGCATCGATGCCGAACTGCTCGACCTTGCCGCGGTCAAGAAGATGATGCCGTTCCTGAACTTCGACAATGCCCGCTTTCCCGTGCAAGGCGGCCTGCTGCAGCGGCGCGGCGGCACGGCACGCCACGACGCCGTGGTCTGGGGCTACGCCCATGCGGCGAGCGCGCTCGGCGTCGACATCATCCAGAACTGCGAGGTGACCGGCTTTGGGCGCGACGCCAACGGCAAGGTGACCGGCGTCGAGACATCGCGCGGCGCAATCGGCGCCGGCAAGGTCGGCATGGCCGTCGCCGGCAGTTCGTCGCGCGTCGCGGCGTTGGCTGGCCTGCGGCTGCCGATCGAGAGCCATGTGCTGCAGGCCTTCGTTTCCGAGGCGATCAAGCCGCTGATCCCCAATGTCATGACCTTCGGCGCCGGCCATTTCTATGTCAGCCAGTCGGACAAGGGCGGGCTGGTCTTCGGCGGCGATATAGACGGCTACAATTCCTATGCCCAGCGCGGCAACATGCCTGTGATGGAAGACGTCTGCGAGGGCGGCATGGCGCTGATGCCGATGATCGGTCGCGTGCGCCTGTTGCGCCAATGGGGCGGCATCATGGACATGTCGATGGACGGCTCGCCGATCATCGACAAGACGCCGGTGGACGGGCTCTATCTCAATGCCGGCTGGTGCTATGGCGGCTTCAAGGCGACGCCCGGCTCCGGCCTTGTCTTTGCCCATCTTCTGGCCCGCGACGAACTGCACAAGGAGGCGGCGCGCTTCCGCCTCGACCGGTTCCGGCGGGGCGCGATGATCGATGAAAAGGGCGTCGGCGCCCAACCGAACCTGCACTGAGGACGGTCCGAAAAGCATGCGTATTGTCTGTCCCTTCTGCGGCGAACGCGAACTCGGCGAGTTCACCTGTCTCGGCGACGCCAAGCCGCTGCGGCCGGCAGCCGGCGCCTCGGAAGACGAGGTGTTCGACTATGTCTATCTGCGCGACAACATTGCCGGCGAGACCAGCGAACATTGGTACCATGGCGGCGGCTGCCGGGCCTGGCTGAAGATCACCCGCAACACGCTGACGCACGAGATCTCCTCGGTCGAGCTGGCGGCGGGCGTGGGTGCAAGGCAGGTGGCAAAATGAGTATTCTTAGCCAGCTCAGCGCTGCCGCGAAGAACGCGAGGCCCCTACCTCCCCCTTGTGGGGAGGTCGGACCGCAGGTCCGGGTGGGGGTCGGCGCCGCGGGGGGGGGGGGGGGGGGGGGGGGCCGGGGGGCGGGCGGGGGGCGGGGCGGGGGGGGGGGGGCGCGCGGGGGGCGGGGGGGGGGGGCGGGGGGGCGG